>NZ_JBHZGN010000010.1:0-222840 GCF_049334135.1 Metapseudomonas cellulosilytica
GAACTGGGCAAGATCAATAGGATGCACGGCGGCAGCAGGGAGTGGGGGTTGGTGTGTTTGGCGACTGCCAATTTACCCACTTCCCTGACTGTCAACTCGCTCTTCCCCCAGACTCCGCGAAGAACCTAAAAAAAGGCCACCCGAGGGTGGCCTTTGAAGTCAGGAAAGAGGGTATTGCTTAAACGGCTGCTACCGGTCGCATGTAGGAGATAGGTGCAGTCCTGGCATCCTCGAAGGTCACCACTTCCCAGGCGTCCTTCTGCTCGATGAGCTGGCGCAACAGGCGGTTGTTCAGCGCGTGGCCGGACTTGAAGCCCCGGAACTCGCCGATCAGGCTATTGCCGAGCAGGTAGAGGTCACCGATCGCATCGAGAATCTTGTGCTTGACGAACTCGTCCTCGTAACGCAGGCCGTCTTCGTTGAGCACCTGGTTCTCGTCAACCACGATGGCATTCTCCACGCTGCCGCCGAGTGCCAGGTTCTGCGAACGCAGGAACTCGATGTCACGCATGAAGCCGAAGGTCCGCGCGCGGCTGACCTCCTTGACGAACGAGGTGCTGGAGAAATCCACGCTCGCACTCTGGGTACGGTTGCGGAATACCGGGTGATCGAAATCGATCTCGAAGCTCACCTTGAAACCGTCGAAAGGCACGAAAGTGGCGCGCTTGTCGCCTTCTTCCACTGTCACCTCGCGCAGGATCCGGATGAACTTCTTCGGCGCGTCCTGCTCCTGCAGACCGGCAGATTGAATCAGGAACACAAAGGGACCGGCACTGCCGTCCATGATCGGCACTTCCGACGCGGAGAGTTCGACGTAGGCGTTGTCGATGCCCAGGCCTGCCATGGCCGAAAGCAGGTGCTCCACGGTGTCCACCTTGACCTCACCGTTGATCAGTGTGGTCGACATGGTGGTCTCACCGACGTTCTCGGCACGGGCAGGGATATCCACCACGGGTTCGAGGTCGGTACGGCGGAACACTATGCCGGTATCCACCGGCGCGGGCTTGAGGGTTAGGTAGACCTTTTCCCCGGAATGCAGCCCTACGCCAGTGGCACGGATAATGTTCTTGAGAGTGCGTTGTCTGATCATGGCATTGGCCGCTTGTACGCAAGTTGCGAACTGTTTTCAACAATGGGCGGCGATAATAGCAGAACCGCCCTTTGCTGAACACCAATCACCCTAATACTCCTGATACAGTCCATCAATCAGCCTGGCGACGCAGGAATGCCGGAATATCCAGGTAATCCAGGTCATCCTGCGTATTGAGCTTTGCCGCGGTTGCCGCGCCGGCGTGTGCCTGGTTGCGCATCACGGTCGGGCGATCCAGGTCACGGTAGTTGACCGACGGCTGCTCCGGACGAGTGGCAACAGTGGCCGCGGCCACTGCGGCTGTCTGAACGGTGTTGTCGACCACCTTGACCGGCTTCTCGATGCGCGCACCCAGGCCAGTGGCCACGACCGTCACGTGCAGTTCGTCGCGCATGTCCGGATCGATCACGGTGCCCACCTTGACGGTGGCGTGGTCGGAAGCGAACTGCTCGATGATGTTACCCACGTCGGAGTACTCGCCGAGGGACAGGTCGGGACCGGCGGTGATGTTCACCAGGATGCCGCGGGCGCCCTGCAGGTTGACGTCGTCCAGCAGCGGGTTGCGGATGGCCGCTTCGGTGGCCTCGCGGGCGCGGTTCGGGCCGCTGGCGCAGCCGGTGCCCATCATCGCCATGCCCATTTCGCCCATGACGGTTTTCACGTCGGCGAAGTCGACGTTGATCATGCCGGGACGCTTGATGATGTCGGAGATGCCACGGACAGCGCCGGCGAGCACGTCGTCGGCCTTGGCGAAGGCGGCCAGCAGGCTGGCGTCCTTGCCGAGGATGGTCAGCAGCTTCTCGTTGGGGATGGTGATCAGCGAGTCGACGCTCTCGGCCAGCGAGCGGATGCCTTCGTCGGCGATCTGCATGCGCTTGCGACCTTCGAAGGGGAACGGACGGGTCACCACGGCGACGGTGAGGATACCCATCTCCTTGGCTACCGAGGCGATCACCGGAGCCGCGCCGGTACCGGTGCCGCCGCCCATGCCGGTGGTGATGAAGACCATGTCGGCACCCTGCAGCACTTCGGCGATGCGCTCACGGTCTTCCATCGCGGCCTGGCGGCCGACTTCAGGATTGGCGCCAGCGCCCAGTCCCTTGGTCACGCCCGGGCCGAGTTGCAGCACGGTACGTGCGCCGATGTTCTTCAGCGCCTGGGCATCGGTGTTGGCGCAGATGAACTCGACGCCTTCGATGTTGCTCTTGGACATGTGGTTCACGGCGTTGCCACCGCCACCACCGACACCTATCACCTTGATGACCGCTGTTTGCGGAACGTTATCTACGAGTTCGAACATATCCCCTCTCCTTCCTTTTTTAGTTTTTCGCCTACTGCGTACCGCGGTTAAAAATTGCCCTGGACCCAGCGCTTGAGCCGTTCCAGTACGGGAGCCTTGGCTTCTTCGGCAAAACCGAAGTTGCCGGAGGAAGAAGGCATGCCATCGGACTGCTTGCGCAGCCCGTACATCAGCAGGCCCACACCCGTTGAATAGATGGGGTTGCGCACGACGTCGGCGAGCCCCTTGATGCTATGTGGCAGGCCCAGGCGCACCGGCATGTGGAAGATTTCCTCGGCCAGTTCCACCGCACCTTCCATCTTTGCCGTGCCGCCGGTGAGCACGATGCCCGCCGGGATCAGGTCCTCGTAGCCGCTACGGCGCAGCTCCGCCTGGACCAGGGTGAAGAGTTCGTCATAGCGCGGCTCGACCACCTCGGCCAGGGCCTGGCGCGACAGTTCGCGCGGCGGACGGTCGCCGACGCTGGGCACCTTGATGGTCTCGCCGGCGCCGGCCAGCTTGGCCAGGGCGCAGGCGTAGCGGATCTTGATCTCTTCGGCGTACTGGGTCGGCGTACGCAGGGCCATGGCGATGTCGTTGGTCACCTGGTCGCCAGCGATCGGGATCACCGCCGTGTGACGAATGGCGCCCTCGGTGAAGATGGCGATATCCGTGGTGCCTCCGCCGATGTCCACCAGGCAGACACCCAGTTCCTTCTCGTCATCGGTGAGCACCGAATAGGCCGAGGCCAGTTGCTCGAGGATGATGTCGTCCACCTCGAGGCCGCAGCGGCGCACGCACTTTTCGATGTTCTGCGCCGCGTTCACCGCGCAGGTCACCACGTGCACCTTGGCTTCCAGGCGTACGCCGGACATGCCCAGGGGCTCGCGCACGCCTTCCTGGTTGTCGATCACATAGTCCTGGGCCAGGGTGTGCAGCACGCGCTGGTCGGCGGGGATGGCCACCGCCTGGGCGGCGTCCAGTACACGTTCGATATCGGCGCCGCTGACCTCGCGGTCGCGAATCGCCACGATGCCGTGGGAATTCAGACTGCGGATATGGTTGCCGGCGATGCCGACGAAAGCCGAGTGGATGCGGCAACCCGCCATCAACTGGGCTTCTTCCACCGCGCGCTGGATCGATTGCACGGTGGATTCGATATTCACCACCACGCCCTTCTTCAGGCCGCGCGACGGGTGGGTGCCAATGCCGACGATTTCCAGTTGGCCGTCGGCGGCGATCTCGCCCACCAGCGCCACCACCTTGGAAGTGCCGATGTCCAGGCCGACGATCATCTTGCCGCTCTGTACGTTTGCCATGGTTCTAACCTTCTCTCTAATTCACTGCACGGCGACCGTGGTCGCCGCGGGGGCCTCGACCGGCGCCCGCCAGGCCACGGCCAGGCCGTTGGGATAGCGCAGGTCGACGCGCTCTATGTTCGCTATCTGATCCTTCAGCGTTTTCTCGTAGATCGAGATGAAACGTCGCATCTTCTCCACCAGATGATCCCGCCCCAGCAGCAGCTCGACGCCCTGGCCGGTGGACAGGAACCAGCTGCCGCGCTCACGCAGCTCCAGCCGGGCAATGGAGAAGCCGAGCGGGCGCAGCATCTGGCTGAGCATCTGGTATTGCTGCATCACCTGCTCCTGGGCCCGCTGCGGGCCCCAGAGCTGGGGCAGTTGTTCGTAGTGGGCCAGCTCGCGCGGGGCGAAGGCCTGGCCCTGGTTGTTCAGCAGCGCCTCGTCGCCCCAGCGGGCGATGGGGAGCTGTTCTTCCAGGCGGACCATGACCTGGTCAGGCCACACCCGGCGTACCTCGGCATGGGCGATCCAGGGCATCTGCTCCAGCTCGCGGCGCATGCCCGCCAGGTCGATGCTGAAGAAGCTCGCGGCGATGTAGGGCGCAATGCGCTGCTGCACCGCCTGCTGGCTGACATAGCTCAGGTCGCCCTGGACATTCACCTTGGCGATCGGCCGGTCGGCGTAGGGCAATAGCCGCTGCGCCGCCTCGTAGGCGCCCAGGCCGAGCACTGCCAGCATCAGCGGCCACATCAGCTTCCTGAGGAAGCCGAAGCTGGGCTTTGGCAGGCGCTGCGACAGGGGCTCCTTGGCCACCATCCGACTGGCGCCACGCGGCACCGGCTTGCGCGACGGGACGGCGCGACCGATTACCGGTTCCTGACGACGGATAGTGGCGCTTCGCATGGGATCAGCCCCTTGCCTCGACGCTGTCAGCGAGGATCGCCAGCACCAGCTGCTGGAAATCCAGGCCTGCAGCGCGTGCGGCCATTGGCACCAGGCTGTGGTCGGTCATGCCCGGTGCGGTGTTGACTTCGAGGAGCCAGAAACGCCCTTCGGCGTCCTGCATCACGTCGGCACGGGCCCAGCCCTGAATGCCAAGCGTTTCGCAGGCGCGCGCGGTGAGCCGCTTCAGCTCCTCCTCCTTGTCCGCATCCAGGCCGCAGGGGATCTGGTAGCGGGTATCACTGGCCAGGTACTTGGCGTCGTAGTCATAGAAGGTGTGCGGGGTGCCGAGACGGATGGGCGGCAATACCTCGCCGCGCAGCCAGGCAACGGTGAACTCCGGCCCCTGGATCCACTGCTCCACCAGTACCTGCGGGTCGTAAACGGCGGCGTCACGCCAGGCCTCGACCAGCGCCTCGACGCTCTCAACCTTGGCCATGCCGATGCTGGAACCTTCATGGGCCGGCTTGACGATCAGCGGGAAGCCCATCTCGGCCGCGGCGCTGCGGCAGTCGTCCTCACTGGCGAGCACCGCGTGGCGCGGGGTCGGCAGGCCGAGGCTGATCCACAGCTGCTTGGTGCGCAGCTTGTCCATGGCCAGGGCGGACGCCAGGATGCCGCTGCCGGTGTAGGGAATGTCCAGGCACTCCAGCAGACCCTGCATGCTGCCGTCTTCGCCGCCACGGCCGTGGAGGATGATGAAGGCGCGGTCGATCCTTTCCGCCTGCAGGCGCTCGAGCAGGTCGTCGCCGACATCGATGCCGAAGGCGTCCACGCCAGCGGCCTGCAGGGCCTGCAGCACCATGGCGCCGGACTTCAGCGAAACCTCGCGCTCGGCACTCTTGCCGCCGTAGAGCACGGCGACCCGACCGAACGCAGCGGGCTCGAGGGTGGAATTCAGTTGCGCGCTCATTTCGTCTTCCTCTTGGCGGCGTCGTCGGACTGGCCACCAAACAGCGGGTTCTGGATCAGTTGCGGCGCCAGCGCGCCGATGTCACCGGCGCCCTGGCAGAGCAGGATGTCGCCGGGACGCAGCAGCGGTTTGACCAGGGGTGCCAGGTCGACACCGCGCTCGATATAGATCGGGTCCAGCTGGCCGCGCTGGCGGATGCTGTGACAGAGCTGACGGCTGTCGGCACCGGGGATCGGCTCTTCGCCGGCCGGATAGACCTCCATCAGCAACAGGACGTTGGCTTCGCCCAGCACCTGCACGAAATCGTCGTAGAGGTCGCGGGTGCGGCTGTAGCGGTGCGGCTGGTAGACCATCACCAGACGGCGCTCCGGCCAGCCGCCGCGCACGGCCTTGATCACCGCCGCCACTTCGCGGGGGTGGTGGCCGTAGTCATCCACCAGCATCACGTTGCCGCCTTCCACTTCCAGCTCGCCGTAGACCTGGAAGCGCCGGCCGACACCCTGGAAGCCGGACAAACCCTGGACGATGGCCTCGTCGCTGATACCTTCGTCGGTGGCGATGGCGATGGTGGCCAGGGAGTTCAACACGTTGTGGTTGCCCGGCATGTTCACCGAGACGTCCAGCGGCTCGCGGTCCTTGCGCAGGACGGTGAACCAGGTGTGCATGCCTTCCTGGCGAACGTTGATGGCGCGGACGTCGGCATCTTCGGCGAAGCCATAGGTCACGGTGGGACGCGCCACCTGCGGCAGGATCTCGCGGACTACCGGATCATCCACACAGAGCACGGCCAGGCCGTAGAACGGCAGGTTGTGGAGGAACTCCACGAAGGTCTTCTTCAGCTTGTTGAAGTCGCCCTCGTAGGTGCTCATGTGGTCCGCATCGATATTGGTGACCACGGCCACCATCGGCTGCAGGTGCAGGAAGCTGGCGTCGCTCTCGTCGGCCTCGGCCACCAGATAGCGGCTGGTGCCGAGCTGGGCGTTGGTGCCGGCGGCGTTCAGGCGACCGCCGATGACGAAGGTCGGGTCCAGTCCACCGGCAGCGAACACCGAAGCGATCAGGCTGGTGGTGGTGGTCTTGCCATGGGTTCCGGCGACGGCGATGCCATGGCGATAGCGCATCAGCTCGGCGAGCATCTCGGCGCGCGGCACCACCGGAATGCGGCGCTCGAGGGCGACGGCCACTTCGGGGTTGGACTTGTTGACGGCGCTGGATACCACCAGCACGTCAGCGTGCTCGGCGTTCTCGGCGCGGTGGCCGATGAAAATCTGCGCACCGAACTTTTCCAGGCGCTCGGTCACGGCCGAGGTCTTGAGGTCGGAACCGGACACCCGGTAGCCCAGGTTCAGCAGCACTTCGGCGATCCCGCACATGCCCACGCCGCCGATGCCGACGAAGTGAATGCGGCGGATCCGGCGCATCTCGGGCTGGGGCATGGCTTTCTGGCTCTCAACCACGGGCCACCTCCAGGCAGATCTCGACCACGGTACGGGTGGCGGCGGGTTTGGCCAGACGGCGGGCGGTGGCGCCCATGGCCTTGAGTTTCTCGGGCTGCATCAGGACCTCGGTCAGCTGAGCGGCCAGCTTGGCCGCGTCAGTGGAATGTTGCGGAAGAAGGACAGCCGCGCCCTCCTTCGCCAGGTATTGGGCATTGCGCGACTGGTGGTCGTCGATCGCATGGGGCAGCGGCACCAGGAACGAGGGCAGGCCGGCGGCGGCCAGTTCGCTCACGGTCAGGGCGCCGGCACGGCAGATGACCAGATCGGCCCAGGCATAGGCACGCGCCATGTCCTTGATGAAGGGCGCGACCTGGGCTTCGACCGCGACTTGGCGATAACGCTCCGCGGTGATCTCGTCATGTTTGCGACCAGCCTGGTGGAACACCTCCGGACGCAGGTCCGCGGGCACCTTGGCCAGGGCTTCCGGCAGCAGTTTGTTCAACGGCTCGGCGCCCAGGCTGCCGCCCAGCACCAGCAGGCGCGGCTTGCGGCCGCCCAGCGCGTCCCGCGGGGTCTCCAGGAACAGTTCCTCGCGTACCGGATTGCCGGTGGTACGCCGCTTGTCGCTTTTGCCGAAGGTGTCGGGGAAGGCTTCGCACACACGGCTGGCGAAGGGCACCAGGCTACGGTTGGCGGTACCGGCCACGGCGTTCTGCTCATGGATGACCAGCGGCACGCCGGACAGGCGCGCAGCCAGGCCGCCGGGGCCGGTGACATAGCCGCCCATGCCCAGTACACAGACCGGCTTGAGTTCGCGCAGGATGCGACGCGCCTGGAACAGCGACTTGAGCAGTACGAAGGGCGCCTTGAGCAATGACATCAGGCCCTTGCCGCGCAAGCCACTGACCTGGATCAGATGCAGCGGCAGGCCGGCCTGGGGTACCAGCTCGTTCTCGATGCCTTTCGGCGTGCCCAGCCAGTGCACCTTGAAACCGCGCGCCTGGAACTCGCGGGCGCAGGCCAGGGCCGGGAACACGTGGCCGCCGGTGCCGCCGGCCATGATCAGCACATTGCCGCTCATGGGCGCACCTCCTCGTCGAAGAAATCGCTCTCGACGAACTCCGTTTCCTCGTTGCCCAACTGGGTGCGCCGCTCCCACTCGATACGCAGCAGCAACGCGAGGCTGACGCAGCAGATCACCAGGGAGCTGCCGCCATAGCTGAGGAACGGCAGGGTCAGGCCCTTGGTCGGCAACAGACCGACGTTCACGCCGATGTTGATCAGTACCTGGCCGATCCAGAGGAAGGCCAGGCCATAGGCGACATAAGCGGAGAAATACTGACGTGCCTTCTCCGCCCAGAGGCCGATGTACAGGGCTCGGACGCTGACGAAGACGAACAGGCCGACAGTGGCCAGGGCACCGATCATGCCCAGCTCTTCGGCCAGCACGGCGAAGACGAAGTCGGTGTGCGCTTCCGGCAGGTAGAACTGCTTCTGGACGCTGTTGCCCAGCCCAACGCCGAACCATTCGCCACGGCCGAAGGCGATCAGCGCCTGGCTCAGCTGGTAGCCGGCGCCGTACTGGTCCGCCCAGGGATCGATGAAGTTGGTCAGTCGCTGCATCCGGTAGCTCTGGCTGGTCATCACCAGCACGCCGGCGGCGAGGACCCCACCGGCCAGGGGGATGAAGCGCAGCAGGTTGATGCCGCCGAGGAACAGCATGGCGATGCAGGAGCCCACCAGCACCACCGTGGCGCCGAAGTCCGGCTCGGCCAGGAGCAGCACGGCGATGGGGCCCAGCACCAGCATTGGCTTGATGAAACCGGTGAGCTTTTCGCGTACCTCGTCCTGCCGGCGAACCATGTAGCCGGCAATGAACATCACGGTGAACAGCTTGGCCAGCTCGGAGGGCTGCAGGTTGAACAGGCCGAAGCCGATCCAGCGCTTGGCACCGTTGATCTCACGGCCGATGCCGGGCAGCAGCACCAGGATCAGCAGGACAGTGGCGGCCAGCATCAGGCGCGCACCGTGGCGCTGCCAGAACGCCATGGGCACCTGCAGGGTGAGCACCCCGGCGCAGATTCCGATGGCCAGGTAAACCAGGTGGCGGATCATGTGGTACAGGGGATTGCCGGACTGCGCCGCAGCGACTTCCGACGAAGCCGAGGTGATCATCACCAGGCCCAGGCCGAGCAGCGTCAGGCAGCCGGCCAGCAGCGGGAAGTCGATGTCGATGCCGCGGCGGCTGCGCAGCGGCGACGGGGCGGCGAGCAGACGGGCCAGCATCAGGCGAGCCCCTCCACGGCCTGGGCGAACAGTCGCCCGCGCTCTTCGAAGTTCTTGAACATGTCCAGGCTGGCGCAGGCCGGGGACAACAGCACCGCATCCCCCGCCTCGGCCAGCTCGGCACAGCGCTGCACTGCCTCGTCCAGGGTCTTGACCCTTACCAGCGAAACGGCATCGCCCAGGGCCGCGGCGATCAGTTCGGCGTCGCGCCCCAGCAGCGCTACGGCCCGGCAGAAGCGTGCCACCGGCGCCTTCAGACCGGAAAAGTCTGCACCCTTGCCGTCGCCGCCGGCGATCAGCACCAGCTTGCCGTCGATATCGGCACCCAGGCCTTCGATGGCCGCCAGGGCCGCACCGACATTGGTGGCCTTGGAGTCGTCGTAGTAGGACACCCCGCGCAGCTCACGCACCCACTGGCAACGGTGGGCCAGGCCGGCGAAGGTCCGCAGGGTGTCCAGCATGGGCTGGAACGGCAGCCCCACGGCATGGCCCAGGGCCAGGGCGGCCAGGGCATTGGACTGGTTGTGGGCACCGCGGATCTTCAGTTCACGCACCGACATCAGCTTGTCGAACTGGTAGGCCAGGTACTTCTCGCCCTCTTCCTCGATCAGGCCGAAGGACTTGAAATCGGGTTTGTTCAGGCCGAAGGTCCAGCAGGGCAATTGGTCGGCCACCAGCGGACGCGACAGCGCATCGCCACGGTTGACCACCACTTGGCGCGCACCACGGAAGATGCGGTGCTTGGCCAGGTGGTAGGCCTGCATGTCGGCGTAGCGATCCATGTGGTCTTCGCTGATGTTGAGCACGGTGGCCACCTCGGCGTTCAGCCGGTCAGTGGTTTCCAGCTGGAAGCTGGACAGCTCCAGCACATAGAGCTCGATGTCATCGGCCAGCAGGTCCAGCGCCGGCGTACCGAGGTTGCCGCCCACGGCGACGCGCTTGCCGGCGGCCTTGGCCATGTCACCTACCAGGGTGGTGACGGTGCTCTTGGCGTTGGATCCGGTGATGGCGACGATCGGCGCCTTGGCATGGCGGGCGAACAGTTCGACGTCGCCAGACAGCCGGCTCCCGCGCCGCGCGGCTTCCTGCAGGGCAGGCGTGGCCAGGGCGAGGCCGGGGCTCACATAGAGCTCGCTGGCGCGGCAGAGGAAGTCCGGATCGAGCTCGCCACAGCGCACCTCCACCTGCGGGAACTGGCTCCGGAGCGTCGCCAGTTCCGGCGGGTTCGCGCGGGTATCGGCCACGGCAAACGGAACGCCCTGGCGCGCCAGGAAGCGCACCAGGGACATGCCGCTCTTGCCGAGGCCGACAACGATGCGGAACTGGTCGGAAGCGATCAGCGTCACTCTCGGTTACCTCAGTTTCAGGGTTGCAAGGCCGACCAGTACCAGGATCACAGTGATGATCCAGAACCGTACGATCACCCGGGGTTCGGGCCAGCCTTTCAGTTCAAAGTGGTGATGAATAGGGGCCATGCGGAAAACACGACGACCGGTCAGCTTGAAGGAAGCGACCTGGATCATCACCGACAGGGTCTCCATGACGAACACGCCGCCCATGATGAACAGCACCACTTCCTGGCGCACGATCACGGCGATGGTGCCGAGGGCGGCGCCCAGGGCCAGGGCGCCGACGTCGCCCATGAAGACCTGGGCCGGGTAGGTGTTGAACCAGAGGAAGCCGAGACCGGCTCCCACCAGGGCGGCGCAGAACACGATCAGCTCGCCCGAGCCCGCCACGTACGGGATCAGAAGGTAATCGGCGAATTTGATGTTGCCCGACAGGTAGCAGAAGATCCCCAGCGCACCGCCGACCATCACAGTGGGCATGATCGCCAGGCCGTCGAGGCCGTCGGTCAGGTTCACCGCGTTGCTGGAGCCGACGATCACGAAGTAGGTCAGCACCACGAAGCCGATGCCCAGAGGAATCTCGATGTTCTTCACCAGCGGCAGGATCAGCGTGGTCTCGGCCGGGGTGCTGGCGGTCATGTAAAGGAAGACCGCGGCGGCGATGCCGAACACCGACTGCCAGAAATACTTCCAGCGGCTCGGCAGGCCGCGGGAGTTCTTCTCGATCACCTTGCGGTAGTCATCCACCCAGCCGATGGCGCCGAAGGCCAGGGTCACGGCGAGCACGACCCAGACATAGCGGTTGGACAGGTCCGCCCAGAGCAGGGTGCTGATGGCGATGGCGGTCAGGATCAGCGCGCCGCCCATGGTCGGCGTGCCGGATTTCGACAGGTGCGATTGCGGGCCGTCATTACGCACGGCCTGGCCGATCTGGCGGATCTGCAGGGTGCGGATCATCCAGGGACCGAGCCAAAGCGACAGCGACAGGGCTGTCAGGACGCCGAGAATCCCGCGCAGGGTCAGGTACTGGAATACGCCGAACCCTTTGTAGAACTGTTGCAGGTACTCAGCGAGCAGCAGCAGCATGATTAGTGAGCCTCCCCCGTCCCACAGAATGCCGCGACGACTTTATCCATCGCCGCGCTGCGGGAGCCTTTGATCAGAATTGTGGTGTTTGTGTCCTGCTCGCCGGCCAGCGCCTGGATCAGGCTGGCCTGGTCGGCGAAGTGGCGACCCTGGGCACCGAAGGCAGCGACCGCGTGCGCCATCAGCGGACCGACGGCGTACAAGGCACTGACCTTGCCGCGAGCGTATTCGCCGACTTCGCGGTGGCCCTGCTCGGCCCATTCCCCGAGTTCGCCCATATCCCCGAGCACCAGGACGGTGCGACCGGAAAAGCCGGCGAGTATATCAACGGCGGCGAGCATCGACGCGGGGTTGGCGTTGTAGCTGTCGTCGATCACGCGCATACCGCTGGTGGCGAGTTGCGCTACGGCGCGGCCCTTCACGGGCTGCAGGTTTTCCAGGCCTGCCTTGATCCCGACCAGCGGCACGCCCAGCGCATGGGCGGCGGCAGCAGCGGCCAAGGCGTTGGCGACGTTGTGCGCCCCCAACAGGTTGAGCTGGATGTCCGCGTCGCCGACCACGCCACGGAGGCTGAAGGCCATGCAGCCGCGGGCATCGCGGGTCAGGTTCTCGGCGCGCAGGTCGGCGCCGACATCGTTCAGGGCGAAGCTCAGCACCTTGCGCCCGGCTGCGCGCTGGTGCCAGGTGGCGTAAGCGCGGTCGTCACGATTGAGCACCGCCACGCCGTCGGCGGACAGGCCTTCGAGGATCTCGCCCTTGGCCTCGACTATCTTCTCCGGGCCACCGAACTCGCCCACGTGGGCGGTACCGGCGTTGTTGATGATGGCCACCTGCGGCCGGGTCAGGCCGACGGTATAGAGGATCTCGCCCACGCGCGAGGCGCCCAGCTCGATGACCGCGCTGTCGTGTTCGGCGCCCAGCTCCAGCAGGGTCAGGGGTACACCGAGGTCGTTGTTCAGGTTGCCGCGGGTAGCCAGGACGGAACCCTGGGTACGGAGGATGCTGGCCAGCATTTCCTTGACCGTGGTCTTGCCGCTGGAACCGGTGACCGCCGCCACGCGACCGGTGAAGCCGTCGCGGTTGTAGGCGCCCAGGCGGCCCAGGCCTTCCCGGGTGTCGGCCACCAGCAGTTGAGGGATCGGTGCATCGGCCACCTTGCGCTGCACCAGGGCGGCGACGGCGCCCTTGGCGGCGACGTCGGCCAGGTAGTCATGACCGTCGAATCGCGGACCGACCAGGGCGATGAACAGGTGGCCCGACTCGATCTTGCGGCTGTCGCTGGAAACGCCGGTGAACCCGACGTCAGCGCCCACCAGCTCGGCCTGCAGCGGCCCGAGGAGTTCGGACAGACGGAAGGGCTTAAGCATGGGGCACCTCCCAGGCATCCAGGACCTTGGCGGCCTCGTCCAGATCGGAAAACGGATGGCGCACGCCAGAGATCTCCTGGTAATCCTCGTGGCCCTTGCCGGCCAGCAGCACCACATCGTCGACGCCAGCGGTACCAATCAACCGGGCGATGGCCTGGCCGCGACCGGCGACGAATTCCACGCTTGCGGCATCGGCGAAGCCCGGACGGATATCGTCGAAGATCTGTGCGGGGTCTTCGCTGCGCGGGTTGTCATCGGTGATCAGGACGTAGTCGGCCAGGCGCTCGGCCACTTCGGCCATCAGCGGACGCTTGCCGCGATCGCGGTCGCCGCCACAGCCGAACAGACAGAGCAGGCGGCCACGCACATGGGGACGCAGGGCTTGCAGGACTTTCTCCAGGGCATCCGGGGTGTGCGCGTAGTCGACCACCACCAGCGGTTTTTCTCCGCCGCCCAGGCGCTGCATGCGGCCGACCGGCCCTTGCAGCGACGGCAGGACTTGCAGCACTTCATCCAGCGGGTAATCCATGGCTAGCAGCGCGCCGACCACGGCCAGCAGGTTGCTCAGGTTGAAGCGGCCCAGCAGCGGGCTGCGCAGCAGGCCCTCGCCTTGCGGAGTGACCAGCTGCGCGCGTACGCCATGGTCGTCGAACTGCGCTTCGCGGCAATAAAGGAAGGCACCGGCGTCTTCCAGGCTGTAGCTCAGCAGACGCGACTCGCGCGGCTCGGCGGCGAGCTGGCGACCAAACTCGTCGTCCAGGTTGATCACCCGCGCGCGCAGGTCCGGCCAGCCGAACAGGCGGGCCTTGGCCGCCCCGTAGGCCTCCATGGAGCCGTGATAGTCCAGGTGGTCGCGGGACAGGTTGGTGAACACCGCCACGTCGAATGCCAGGGCGGCGACGCGCCCCTGCTCCAGGCCATGGGAGGAGACCTCCATGGCCACGGCGCGAGCGCCGGCCTGCTTCAGGTTCGCCAGGGTAGCCTGCACGGCCAGGGGATCGGGCGTGGTATGGCGGCCGCTTTCCAGCTCGCCATAGAAACCGGTGCCAAGGGTGCCGACGATGCCGCAGCGCTCACCAAGCAGGTCGAGGGCCTGGGCCAGCAACTGGCTGACGCTGGTCTTGCCGTTGGTGCCCGTTACGCCAACCAGGTTCAGGGCGCGGCTCGGCTCGCCATAGAAGCGGCCGGCGATGGCCGACAACTGGGCAGCCAGGCCCTTGATGGCGATCAGTTCAGCGCCGGCGATAGCGGCCACGTCGGCGCCTGCCGCCTCATAGGCAACGGCAACGGCACCACGGGTGACGGCATCGGCGATATGGGCGCGACCATCCTGCTGGGCGCCGGGCACAGCCAGAAACAGATCGCCCGGACGCACCTTGCGGCTGTCCAGGGTCAGTTCACGAATCAGAGTGGCGCCTTGCGCCTGGGGCAATAGCTGGTTCAGTGGCATGGGCATCAGATCCGCCCTCCTTTGCCGGTGGCCGCGTTCGCGGTCTGTTGTTCCTCGGTGGGCAGGTTGTCCGGCGCGATGTTCATCAGCCGCAGCGCGCCGGCCATGACCTTGCCGAATACCGGGGCCGAGACCAGGCCGCCGAAATAGCCCGCCTTGCTGGGTTCATCGATTACCACCACCATCGCGATGCGCGGGTTGGTGGACGGAGCGAAGCCGGCGAACAGCGAGCGGTAGGCGTTCTGGGTGTAGCCCTTGGTTCCTACGCTGGCTTTACGCGCGGTGCCACTCTTGCCGGACACGTGGTATCCGGGGACCTGGGCACGGAAGACACCGCCGGGCGCCTCGACCACCTGCTGGAGCATTCCCTGCAGGGTCTTGGCCACCTGCTCGTCGATCACTTGCACGCTTTCGACCTGGCTGTCGGTACGGGTCAGGGACAGCGGCACGCTCTTGCCGTTGTTGGCGATCACCGAATAGGCGTGGGCCAACTGTATGGCGGTCACCGAGAGGCCGTAGCCGTAGGCCAGGGTCGCGGTTTCGGCCTTGGGCCATTTGCGATGGTTGGGCAGGTTGCCCACACGCTCGCCGGGGAAGCCGAGGCCGGTGTCCTGGCCCAGGCCCACCTGCTGCATGACCCGGTAGATGGACTCGGCACCGATATCGAAGGCGATCTTGCTGATGCCGACGTTACTGGACTTGATCAGGATGCCGGTGAGGTCGAGCGCGCCACTGCTGCGCGAAACGTCGCGAATGGTATAGCGGCCGATCTGCAGTGTACCGGGGTACACATCGACCACGTCCGTCGGTTTCCAACGCCCGCTTTCCAGGGCTGCGCTCATGGAGAACGGCTTGACCGTCGAGCCGGGCTCGAACACGTCGATCATGGCGCGGTTGCGCATCGCCGCGGGCTGCAGGTTGCGGCGGTTGTTCGGGTTGTAGGTGGGCTGGTTGGCCATGGCCAGCACTTCGCCGGTCTTCACATCCATGATCACCAGGCTGCCGGCCTTGGCGCCGTTCTCCACCAGGGCGTTGCGCAGCTCGCGGTGGGCCAGGTATTGCAGGCGCAGGTCGATGGAGAGGGCCAGGGTCTTGCCGGGCTTGGCATTGCGCGCGACCTGCACATCCTTGATCAGGCGGCCGCGACGGTCCTTGAGCACCTGGCGCTTGCCGGGGACGCCGGCCAGCCACTCGTCGAAGGACAGTTCGACGCCTTCGCGGCCACGGTCGTCAACGTCGGTGAAACCCACCACATGGGCGGTCACCTCGCCGGCCGGGTAGAAGCGGCGAAACTCTTCAATGCCGTATACGCCAGGCAACTTGTTGACCAGGATGGCCTGCCCCTGCTCCGGGGTGAGGCCGCGAACCAGGTAGAGGAACTCGCGATTGGCGTTCTGCTCGATGCGCTGGGCGAAGGTCGTCGGGTCCTGGCCCAGCGACTCGGCGATACGTGGCCACTGGTCGCGCAGCCCCATCAGGTCCTTGGGGTTGGCCCAGAGGGTGGTGACCGGGGTACTCACAGCCAGGGGCTCGCCATTGCGATCCGTGATCAGGCCACGATGGGCGGGGATCGGAATGTGGCGGACACTGCGCGCATCACCATGGGCCTTGAGGAAGTCATGGTCGATCACATGCAGGTCGACGATGCGCCAGGAAATGGCGCCGACCATGATCGCGAGCAGACCCAGCACGAGGCGAAAGCGCCAGGGATAGAGCGCGCCTTCGAGCTTCATCATGGCGCCACCATCCGCACTTCGGCCGGATCGGGGATGCGCATCTTCAGCTGTTCGCTGGCCAGCGACTCGATGCGGTTGTGGGCGGTCCAGGTGCTCTGCTCGAGGATCAGGCGCCCCCATTCGGCCTGTGCCTTGTCGCGCACGCTGAGCTCGGCATAGAGCTCGTTGAGCAGCTTGCGATTCCAGTGCGCGCTATAGGACACGGCAATTGCCGACAGCAGCACCGCCACGAACAGCAGCAGCATCACCGTGCTGCCGGGGGGGAGTGGCTTGGCATAGAGGCGGCTCACCGCAGCTTCTCCGCCACACGCATGACCGCACTGCGCGAGCGCGGGTTGGCCTTGAGCTCGGCCTCGGAGGCGTACTGCGGCTTGCCCAGGAGCTTCAGGCGCGGATCGAAGGCCGCCTGGCGCACCGGCAGGTCGCGGGGCAGCTTGTCGGCTTCGCCCTTGGCGTGCTTGCGCATGAATTGTTTGACGATGCGGTCTTCCAGGGAGTGGAAGCTGATCACCACCAGGCGACCGCCAACCGCCAGGGCCTCGAGCGCGGCGTCCAGCCCCTGCTCCAGGTCGCCCAGCTCGTTGTTCACGTGGATTCGGATGCCCTGGAAGGCACGGGTCGCGGGATTCTTGCCCTTCTCCCAGGCCGGATTGGCGGCGCTCAGGACGGCCGCCAGGTCAGCGGTGCGCTCGAACGGCTTTTCCCCACGGCGCTGCACCACGGCGCGCGCCATGCGCTTGGCGAATCGCTCTTCGCCGTATTCCTTGAATACCCGGGCGATCTCATCCTCGCTGGCGCTGGCGATCCACTGCGCGGCGCTCTGGCCACGATCCGGATTCATGCGCATGTCCAGCGGGCCATCATTGAGAAAGCTGAAGCCACGTTCCGGGTCATCCAGCTGTGGCGACGACACCCCCAGGTCGAGCAGCACGCCGTCCACCTTGCCGTCCAGACCGCGCTGGTGCACCTCGTCTCCGAGCTCGGCAAAGCTGCGCTGCACAATGACAAAGCGGCCGTCTTCGGCCGCCAGAGCTTGCCCCGCCGCAATCGCTTGCGGGTCTTTATCGAACCCCAGCAAGCGCCCACCGGGCCCGAGCCGCTCGAGCACGAGCCGGCTATGCCCCCCGCGCCCGAAGGTCCCATCCAGGTAGCAGCCGTCCGCGCGCAGGGCGAGTCCCTCCACAGCCTCTTCGAGCAGTACGGTGATATGGCGGAAGCTGCTGATCGTGCTCACAGGATAAGGTCACGTAGTTCGTCCGGCAGGCCGCCGGGTTGTTTTATCGCCATGAGGTCGGCCTCGGAAATCGCGTTCCAGGCATCCTCATCCCACAGTTGAAATTTGTTCAGTTGGCCAACCAGCATCGCCCGCTTGTCCAGGCCGGCGTGTTCGCGCAGGCGCGGCGGGACCAGGAATCGCCCGGCGCTATCCAGCTCCAGATCCACGGCATTGCCGATCAGCAGACGTTGCAGGCGGCGAGTTTCCTCGCGCAGGGACGGCAGCTCACGCAGCTTGGCCTCGATGAGCTCCCATTCAGGCAGGGGGTAGACAGTCAGACAGGGATCCACGGCATCGATCGTGACGATGAGCTGCCCACCACAACGCGACATGAGCTCATCACGATACCTGCTAGGCATCGCGAGTCGGCCCTTTGCGTCGAGACTGATGGCGTTGGCTCCGCGAAACACGGCTGCGCTTCCCCTTTGATTGGCTTTCCCTGCCAGTAAATCCCACTTCTACCCACTTCGCTCCACTTGCGCACACTATAGAAATGGCCCCGCCCCACCGTCAAGGCAGGCAAAAGGGGAAAATTCCTTACAGGACGGCAATTTAGCGAGGGCAAAGAAGGGTTTTGGGCAGTTTTGACGGGATAAAGGAGGAATAAAATCCAGCACTTACGGGAGGCTGAACTTCGAACTTAAAGTGGATTGTTAAGATTAAGATCTTTTCGGTATTTCGACGGCAGGAAAGAAGGGAAAGCAGAGCTATGTCGAAGAGAAGAGAAAAGCAGAGAGTCGATCTGTAAGCCGGGTTCTGTCGAGGACAGTCATTCATCTACGGCTGCCATCACTGACAGCCTTTAGCAACCTACCCGAATCCGACGCGGGCCACGCCATGGATTCCTATTTGGTCTTGCTCCGAGTGGGGTTTGCCTAGCCACGAACTGTTACCAGTCGTGCGGTGCGCTCTTACCGCACCTTTTCACCCTTACCGGCGCTTGCGCGCTTAGGCGGTTATTTTCTGTGGCACTTTCCGTAGGCTTGCGCCTCCCAGGCGTTACCTGGCACTCCGCCCTGTGGAGCCCGGACTTTCCTCCCTCTCATAATCGTTGAACGATATGAGACAGCGACTGTCCGATCGACTCTCCGCCGCCAAGGTTACCGGCGGCGACTGCAAGCTGCAAGCTGCAAGCTGCAGCCTTAAGCGCAGTTACTCGCCCCTTCCGTTTTTGTCCGTTTTCGGTTGCCTGTCCAGCGCGGCCTGGTAGAGGAGATTCTTGCGCACGCCGGTAATCTCCGCCGCCAGTGCGGCGGCGCGCTTGACCGGCAACTCGCCCAGCAACAGGTCGAGCACTCGCAAGGCTTCCGCGCTCAAGGCACTCTCGCCCTCCGGCGCCTGCCAGCCCCCCACCAGCACCACGCATTCGCCACGCTGCTGATTGGTGTCGGCCGCAACCCAGCCGCACAGTTCGTGCAAGGCCGCACCCTTCAGGGTCTCGAAGGTCTTGGTCAGCTCCCGCGCCAGCACCGCCGGACGATCAGCACCAAAAACGCCGCGCATATCCTCCAGGGACTCCAGGAGGCGATGGGGCGCTTCATAGAAGATGAGGGTACGCGGCTCTTCCTTTATTTCTTCCAGACGCGAGCGGCGGGCAGTCGCCTTGGCCGGCAGGAAGCCTTCGAAGATGAAGCGGTCCGATGGCAGCCCCGCGGCGGACAGCGCCGCGATCAAGGCGCAGGCGCCGGGCACTGGCACCACCGGGATTCCAGCGGCGCGCGCCTGGCGCACCAGATGGAAGCCGGGATCGGAAATCAGCGGCGTGCCAGCGTCGGAGATCAACGCCACATCATCCCCCGCCTGCAGGCGCGCGAGGAAACGCCCACCCTGGTCGCGCTCGTTGTGTTCGTGGCAGGCAGCCAAGGGCGTTTCAATGCCGAAATGCTGCAGCAGACGAGACGAATGCCGCGTGTCTTCGGCTGCGATCAGTGCCGCTTCACGCAATACACGCAGGGCCCTGGCCGTGATGTCGTCCAGATTGCCGATCGGCGTTGCGACCACGTAGAGCGTGCCCGGGGCACTGCCAGCGGCTGAAGAAAGAGTCACAAGGCACCTCGGAAACGGCTGAAAGCGCGCATTGTATCCCGATTCACCGGCCCGACATCGCGCCCCAACCAGGGCTTGGGTACAATCGCCACTTTCTTTAACGAGTATCGGGACCGATAAATGATCGCTTGCCTGCGTCCGCTCTCCGCCCTCTGCCTCGCCGGCTTGCTGGCCGCCTGCGCCAGCTCGCCCTCGTCCAGCCTTGGCGAACTGCCCCGCACCCCCCAGGCCAGCATCGAGCAATTGCTGCAGCAGGCCGGCGAAGCCGAGCCGGAAGAGGCTGCCCTGCTGCGCCTGTCCGCCGCCGACCTCGCCTACCAGCAGAAGGATGTCGGCCGTTCGGCACGCATCCTCGAGCAGATCCCGCTGGACAGCCTGAAACCTGCTCAACAGGTCTTCGCCAGCACACTCACCGCCGAGCTGGCGATGGCCCGGAACCAGCCCAAGAGCGCCCTCAAGGCCCTGAACCATCCGAGCTTCGAACGCCTCGCCGAACTGCCGGTGGAACAGCAGGTGCGCACCCAACTGGTCCGTGCCCGCGCCCTGGAAGCCGACGGCCAGACCCTTGCCGCCGCCCGTGAGCGCGCCTACATCGCCCCCCTGCTCAGCGGCGAATCCGCGAACGCCAACCACGAAGCCATCTGGGCCCTGGTGTCCAGCCTACCGCTGGACCAACTGCAAGGCGGGGGCGACAAGGATCTGGCCGGCTGGCTGGAACTGGCGCGCCTGACCAAGACCGCCTCCACCCTGGAACAACAGCAAGCCGCCATCGACAACTGGCGCGCGCAGAATCCGGATCACCCGGCCGCCAAGCAACTGCCGGAAGCGCTCACCAAGCTCAAGGAGATCGCCGGCCAGCCGCTGACCAAGATCGCCCTGCTGCTGCCCCAGGAAGGCCAGCTCGCCTCGGTATCCCGCGCCCTGCGTGACGGCTTCCTCGCCGCCCACTACCAGGCCAAGCAATCCGGCCAGCCGCAACCGGCCATCGAAATCTACGACAGCTCCAAGCTGACCTCCATCGACGATTTCTACCGCAAGGCCCAGGCCGACGGTGTGCAACTGGTGGTCGGCCCGCTGGAAAAGCCCCTGGTGAAGCAACTCAGCGCCCGCGAGCAGTTGCCCATTACCACCCTGGCCCTGAACTACAGCGAATCCGGCCAGGAAGCGCCGGCCCAGCTCTTCCAGTTCGGCCTCGCCGCCGAGGACGAAGCCCGCGAAGTGGCCCGCCGCGCCTGGGCCGATGGCATGCGCAGCGCCGTTGCGCTGGTGCCGCGCGGCGAATGGGGTGACCGCGTCCTGCTCGCGTTCCAGCAGAGCTGGCAAGCCGAAGGCGGCCGCCTGATCGCCGCCGAGCATGTCGACCAGCCGGTCGCCCTGGCCCAGCAGATCGCCGATCTCTTCCAGCTCCGCCAGAGCGAATCCCGCGCCAAGCGCCTGCAGGGCACCCTGGGCGTACCGGTGGCCGCGCAACCCGCGCGCCGCCAGGACGTCGACTTCATCTTCCTCGCCGCCACCCCGCAGCAGGCCCAGCAGATCAAGCCGACCCTGGCCTTCCAGTACGCGGGCGACTTGCCGGTCTATGCCACCTCGCACCTCTACTCCGCGAGCAACGACCCATCCCAGTACCAGGACCTGAACGGCATTCGTTTCTGCGAAACCCCCTGGCTGCTGAACAGCGACGATCCGCTGCGCCAGCAGGTGGGCAACCAGTGGCCGCAGGCCGGCGGCAGCCTCGGACGCCTTTACGCCATGGGTGCCGACGCCTACCGCCTGGCGCCGCGCCTGGCACAGCTGAAAGCCCTGCCGGAAACCCAGGTGGACGGCCTGTCCGGCCGTCTGAGCCTCAGCCCCGCTCGCCGCATCGAGCGCCAGCTGCCCTGGGCGGAATTCCGCAATGGCCAGGTCCAGCGCCTGCAAGACAGCGGCTCTTGACCGATCGGCGAGCCCGCGGGCAGGCGGCGGAAGCCCTTGCCCGCACCCACCTAGAAGCACAGGGACTGCGCCTGCTGTCCCAGAATTGGCTGTGCCGGCGTGGCGAGCTCGATCTGGTCATGCTCGACGGCGATACAGTAGTATTCGCCGAAGTCCGCTACCGGCGTCATGCCGGCTGGGGCGGCGCCCTCGAGAGCGTCGATGCCCGCAAGCGCGAGAAACTGGCATACGCCGCCCAGCAGTTCCTGCAGCAGGAATCGCGCTGGGCAAAATACCCTTGTCGATTTGATGTGATCGCCGTCGATGCAATGGACGGCGATTCGCCCCCGCGACTGACCTGGCTGAAGAATGCCTTCGACACCTGATCGGTCGCCCCACTGAAGGTCTTACCCGATGGACATGCAACCCCGTATCCGACAACTCTTCCAGGCCAGCATCGACACCAAGCTGCAGGCCATGGAAGTGCTGGCTCCGCACATCGAGCACGGCAGCATGGTGATGGTCCACGCGCTGCTCAATGAGGGCAAGATCCTGTCCTGCGGCAACGGCGGCTCGGCCGGCGATGCCCAGCACTTCTCCTCGGAATTGCTCAACCGTTTCGAGCGTGAACGTCCAAGCCTGCCGGCGATCGCACTGACCACCGACAGCTCGACCATCACCTCCATCGCCAACGACTACAGCTACAACGAAGTCTTTTCCAAGCAGATCCGTGCACTTGGCCAGCCGGGCGACGTGCTGCTGGCCATTTCCACCAGCGGCAACTCGGCCAACGTGATCCAGGCCATCCAGGCCGCCCACGACCGGGAAATGGTAGTGGTCGCCCTCACCGGCCGCGACGGCGGCGGCATGGCCTCCCTGCTGCTGCCGGAAGACGTGGAGATCCGCGTCCCGTCCAAGATCACCGCACGCATCCAGGAAGTGCACCTGCTGACCATCCATTGCCTCTGCGACCTGATCGACCGTCAACTGTTTGGGAGTGAAGAATGACCCGTTCCCCCCTGCTGCTCGCCGGCCTCGCCCTCTGCCTCGCCCTGTCCGGCTGCGGCGGCCGCACCATCGGCAAGACCATCGACGACCAGTCCCTGCCGTCCAAGGTGCGCGCCAAGGTAGAGGGCGCAAGCGCCGATCTGAAGACCAACTCGCACGTCGTGGTCGCCAGCTACAACGGCGTGGTGCTGCTTGCCGGCCAGACGCCGCGAGCCGACCTCAAGGAGCTGGCCGGCCAGGCCGCCCAGACCGCCCAGGGCGTACGCCGCGTGCACAACGAGCTGCAGGTGATGCAGCCCTCATCCACCCTGGCGCGGATGAACGACAGCACCATCACCACCAAGATCACCACCCAGCTGCTGGCCGACGAAAAGGTTCCCAGCTCGCAGATCAAGGTGATCACCGAGAACGGCATCGTCTATCTGCTGGGCCTGGTGACCCGCCAGGAAGCGCAACTGGCCACCAGCATCGTCCAGAACGTTTCCGGCGTGCAGAAGATCGTCCGACTCTTCGAGTACACCAACTGACCGGCTACGGCGGGCAGAAAAAAGGCGATCCGGAGGATCGCCTTTTTTATTACTTGACCACTTTCAGGCTGGGGCGGCCGCTGGGGCGCGAAGGTTCACCCCCCGGACCCGGCGGCTCACCGCCGGACGGGCCGTCATCCTCCGGCCCCGGGTCATCCCCAGGCAGTGGAGGCTCCAGGTCGAAGACCATGCCCTGACCGTTCTCGCGGGCATAGATCGCCATGACCGCAGCCGAGGGAATGTAGAGGCTGTGGGCAACCCCGCCGAAACGCCCCTCGAAGCTGACCGCTTCGTTGTCCATGTGCAGGTGGCGCACGGCGCTGGGCGAGACATTGAGCACGATCTGACCGTCATTGGCGTAGCCGGGCGGCACGCGCACGCCGGCATGCTCGGCATTGACCAGCAGATGGGGTGTGCAATTGTTGTCGACTATCCACTCGTAGAGGGCGCGAACCAGGTAGGGACGACTGGAATTCATCTTGGTCTCCTCAGCGCATATCGCGCTCGACGGCGGACAGGCTGGCCCGGAATGAGTCGCGCGCGAAGCCCCGCTCCATATAGTCCAGCAGCGGCTTGGCCGGTCGCGGCAGCTCGATGCCCAGGACAGGAAGGCGCCAGAGTATCGGCAGCAGGCAGCAATCCACCAGACTGAAATCTTCGCTCAGAAAGAAGGGCTTGTCCGCAAACAGCGGCGAAACACCGGTCAGGCTCTCCCGCAGCTCCTTGCGCGCCTGGGCCTTCTCGGCATCCTTGCTGCGGGGATCGAGAATGCGGTCCACCAGAGAGCACCAGTCGCGCTGCACGCGATGGATGAGCAGACGGCTGTTGGCACGCGCCACCGGATAGACCGGCAGCAGGGGGGGATGGGGATACCGCTCTTCGAGGTACTCCATCACCACGGTCGATTCGTAGAGCGCCAGATCACGGTCCACCAGGGTCGGCACGCTGCCGTAGGGGTTGACCTCAGCCAGTTTGGGCGGGCAACGCCCCGGCTCGACATTGATGATTTCGGCGGCGACACCCTTCTCGGCGAGCACGATGCGCACGCGATGGGAATAGTGGTCGGCAGGGTCGGAATAACAGGCCAGCCTGTTGGTGACGGCCATTGCGCCCTCCTCGCTTGGGATTATTCAGGGGCAGAAAGACGCGCGCGCCCATGAAGGGCGCGCGCTTTTACAAAGGTGCAGCAGTGTATCAGTGCACGTCCTTCCAGTACTCGCGCTTGAGCAGGTAGGCGAACACGAAGAAGAACGCCAGGTACAGCAGGACGTAGGTACCGATGCGCTGGCTTTCCAGCTTGACCGGGTTGGCCGAGTAGGCGAGGAAGGTCACCAGGTTCTGGACCTTCTCGTCGAACTCGGCTTCGGTCAGCTTGCCGGTCTTCGGCAGAACGGTGAGCTGGTCGCAGGCCTCGTGGGTCAGCGGAGCACCGGTCAGCGGGTCGAACTGCTTCTTGCCGCCCTCAACCACCTGGACCTGCTTGCAACCGACAACCTGACGACCCTGCAGGCCGGCCAGGACGTTCGGCATGCCGACGTTCGGGAAGACCTTGTTGTTCACGCCCCACGGACGCGCCGGATCTTCATAGAAGGCGCGCAGGTAGCTGTACAGCCAGTCGGTGCCGCGTACGCGGGCAACCAGGGTCAGGTCGGGCGGAGCGGCACCGAACCACACCTTGGCATCCTGGGGCTGCATGCCGGTCTTCATGTGGTCGCCGATCTTGGCGCCGGTGAGGACCAGGTTTGCCATCATCAGCTCTTCAGGAATGCCCAGGTCCTTGCCCACACGCTCATAGCGCTGGAACTTGGCGCTGTGGCAGCCCATGCAGTAGTTCGCGAAGGTACGCGCGCCGTCCTGCATGGCGGCCTTGTCGGTCAGGTCGATATCGACCTTGTCCAGATGCACGTCATGACCACCGGCGGCAAAGGAAAGAGCCGGCAGCGCAGCAAAAACAAATGCAGCAAATAGCTTTTTCATCAGCCTGTCACCCTTTCCGGTACCGGTTTGGTTTTTTCCATCCTTGTGTAGAACGGCATCAGGATGAAGTACGCGAAGTACAGGATGGTGCACACCTGGGACAGCAACGTACGTTCCGGGGTCGGCGCCAGAACACCCAGCACGCCGAGGATGACAAAGGAGATGCAGAACACCAGCAGCCAGATCTTGCTCAGCCAGCCCTTGTAGCGCATGGACTTGACGGGACTGCGGTCCAGCCACGGCAGCACGAACAGCACAGCGATGGCGGCACCCATGGCGATTACGCCAAGGAGCTTGTCCGGTACTGCACGGAGAATCGCGTAGAAGGGGGTGAAGTACCACACCGGCGCGATGTGCTCAGGGGTCTTGAACGGGTTGGCCTGTTCGAAGTTCGGCTTCTCGAGGAAGTAACCGCCCATTTCCGGGAAGAAGAACACCACGAAGCAGAACACGAAGAGGAACACCACCACGCCGACGATATCTTTCACGGAGTAGTAGGGGTGGAACGCGATGCCATCCAGCGGGATGCCGTTCTCGTCCTTCTTCTTCTTGATGTCCACGCCGTCCGGGTTGTTCGAACCCACTTCGTGCAGCGCCAGGATGTGCAGCACCACCAGGCCGAGCAGGACGATCGGCAGGGCGATCACGTGCAGGGCGAAGAAGCGGTTCAGGGTGATACCGGAGATCAGGTAGTCACCACGGATCCACTGGGTCAGGTCATCGCCCACCACCGGAATCGCACCGAACAGCGAGATGATCACCTGGGCACCCCAGTAGGACATCTGGCCCCAGGGCAGCAGGTAGCCCATGAAGGCCTCGGCCATCAGGGCGAGGTAGATCAGCATGCCGAAGATCCACACCAGCTCGCGCGGCTTCTGGTAGGAGCCGTAGAGCAGACCGCGGAACATGTGCAGGTAGACAACGATGAAGAACGCCGATGCACCGGTGGAGTGCAGGTAGCGGATGATCCAGCCGTACTCCACGTCGCGCATGATGTACTCAACGGACGCGAAAGCTTCTTCGGCGGACGGGGTGAAGCTCATGGTCAGCCAGATCCCGGTGAGGATCTGGTTGACCAGTACCAGCAGTGCCAGCGAACCGAAGAAGTAGAAGAAGTTGAAGTTCTTCGGGGCGTAGTACTTGCTCAGATGGTCTTCCCACATCTTGGTCGCGGGGAAGCGCGCATCGACCCATTCCATGAATTTGCTCATTTAAGCCTTCTCCTGGTCCACACCGACGACGATGACGTCATCCGACTCGTACGTGTGCGGCGGCACCGGCAGGTTTATAGGCGCTGGCTGCGCCTTGTAGACACGACCAGCCAGGTCGTAGCGGGAACCGTGGCAAGGGCAGAAGTAGCCACCGACCCACTCGGCGCCCAGGTCAGCCGGCGCGACTTCCGGGCGGAAGGACGGCGAGCAGCCCAGGTGGGTGCAGATGCCGACCAGCACCAGGATCTCGGGCTTGATCGAACGACTTACCGGGTCCACGTAGGTCGGCTGCACGGAAACCTTGGACTCCGGGTCAGCCATGCGGTCGTGGATCTTCGGCAGGTTCGCCAGGATTTCCTCGGTACGACGCACGATGAACACCGGCTGACCACGCCATTCGGCAATGATCTGCTGGCCGGCCTCGACCTTGCTTATGTTTACCTTGACCGGTGCACCCGCGGCTTTCGCCTTGGCACTTGGCAGCCATGACCCCACGAACGGGACAGCAGCCCCGACCGCTCCCGCCGCACCGACCACGGACGTGGCCGCTACGAGGAAGCGACGCCGGCCTGCATTCACGCCGTCATTGCTCATTCAGTCGTCTCCCATCAGCTTCTAGGCCTGTTGTTCAGGCCTTTACTAAGTAAAAAATCGAGCCGCGCAAAAAATTCGCCAAATGGTAAAGAAAACCCCCTTTGCTGACAAGGTAATAGCCGGATACAAATTGGCCAGAAGCCTTGAATGACGGGGGATTCAGGAGTGCGACAAGCTGTCGCAGGGCATAACTTTCAGCGCATAAAAAAACGCCCAGTTCCGAAGAAACTGGGCGCTTTTGGCAAGCGTCGAATTAACGCTTGGAGTACTGCGGACGCTTACGCGCTTTACGCAGACCGACTTTCTTACGTTCAACTTCGCGAGCGTCGCGAGTCACGTAGCCGGCCTTACGCAGCGGGCTGCGCAGGGTCTCGTCGTATTCGATCAGGGCGCGGGTGATGCCGTGGCGGATAGCGCCGGCCTGACCGCTAACACCACCGCCAACGACGGTGACGTAGATGTCGAACTTCTCGACGGTCTCGGTCAGCTCCAGCGGCTGACGCACGACCATGCGAGCGGTCTCGCGGCCGAAGAAGGTATCCAGGCTGCGGTTGTTGATGGAAATCTTGCCAGTGCCCGGACGCAGGAAGACGCGAGCGGTAGCAGTCTTGCGACGGCCGGTGCCGTAGTTTTGAGTCGCCGACATAATGAACTTATCCCGTTAAATCTTCAGTTCTTGGGGCTGCTGAGCGGTGTGCGGGTGAACAGCACCCTTGTACACCTTCAGCTTGCGATACATGTCGCGGCCCAGCGGGTTCTTCGGCAGCATGCCTTTTACCGCGGTCTCGATCACGCGCTCGGGGGCCTTGGCAATCAGCTTCTCGAAGTTGATTTCCTTGATGCCACCCGGGAAGCCGGAGTGAGAGTAGTACATCTTGTCGGTGGTCTTGGCACCGGTAACACGTACCTGCTCGGCGTTGATCACGACGATGTAGTCGCCGGTGTCAACGTGCGGGGTGTATTCCGGCTTGTGCTTGCCACGCAGACGGCTGGCAATTTCGGTGGCCAGACGACCCAGGGTCTGACCTGCAGCGTCGACGACGTACCAGTCGCGCTTAACAGTTTCCGGTTTTGCAGTAAAAGTCTTCATTCGCTATAGCCTCAGGGGCCGCCCTGAAAATAAGACGGCGGATCTTACTGAATAGTGCTCGCCCTGGCAATACAGGGCAGCCGGAAACAGACGCTATCGGGGGCTCGGGTCAGCGCGTCCGCTACGGCAAAGGTTTGTTCGGCAGGCTAGGCATCCCCGCCTTCCTTCTCCGCAGGCTAGGCATCCCCGCGAAGAAAGCCGCGGAATTATGCCGATTGCAGGAAAAATTTCAACCTGATTTCATGCCTTCTTCACTTGAACCAAGGAGGCAGCGATGGAATACCGCCAACTCGGCCGCACCGACCTCAAGGTCAGCAGCCTTTGCCTGGGCACCATGACCTGGGGCGAGCAGAACACCGAGGCAGACGCCTTCGCCCAGATCGAGCGCGCCAAGGCCTACGGCATCAACTTCATGGATACGGCGGAGATGTATCCGGTGCCGCCGCGGGCGGAGACCTACAGCGCCACCGAAACCATCATCGGCAATTGGTTCGCCAGGCGCGGCGACCGCGCCGACTGGATCCTGGCGAGCAAGGTGGCCGGCCCCGGCAACGGTATCAGCCATATCCGCGGCGGCAACCTGAAGCACAACCGCGAGCACATCACCGCCGCCCTGGACGCCAGCCTCAAGCGCCTCAAGACCGACTGGATCGACCTCTACCAGCTGCACTGGCCCGAGCGCAGCACCAACTTCTTCGGCCAGCTCGGTTATCAGCACAAGGGCGAAGACTTCACGCCGCTGCAGGAAACTCTCGAAGTCCTCGGCGAACAGGTCAAAGCCGGCAAGATCCGCCATATCGGCCTGTCCAACGAAACTCCCTGGGGCGCCATGAAGTTCCTCCAGTTGGCCGACCAGCGCGGCCTGCCTCGCACCGTGTCGATCCAGAATCCCTACAACCTGCTCAACCGCAGCTTCGAGATTGGCCTGGCCGAAGTGGCGCTCCGCGAACAGTGCGGCCTGTTGGCCTACTCGCCGATGGCCTTCGGCATGCTTTCCGGCAAGTACGAGAACGGCGCGCGACCGGCCAATGCACGGATCACCCTGTTCAGCCGCTTCACGCGCTACACCAATCCGCAATCCCAGGCGGCCTGCTCGCGCTATGTGCAACTGGCCCGCGAACACGGACTCGACCCTGCGCAGATGGCCCTGGCCTTCGTCACGGCGCAGCCCTTCGTGACCAGCAACATCATCGGTGCCACTTCGCTGGAGCAACTGGAAGCCAACCTGCGCAGCACCGAGCTGAGGTTGTCCGACGCGGTACTGGAGAGCATCGCCGCCATCCACAAGGACCAGCCGAACCCGGCCCCCTGAGCACGAAATAGCCCGGCGAATGCCGGGCTTCTTTTTCCACTCGCTGCCTCAGACGAGGGAGCGGGCGATGATTTCCTTCATGATTTCGTTGGTACCGGCGTAGATCCGCTGCACCCGCGCATCGGCCCAGGCCCGCGCCACCGCGTATTCCCACATGAAGCCGTAGCCGCCGTGCAGTTGCACGCACTCGTCCAGCACCTTGCACTGCAGGTCGGTACCCCAGTACTTGAGCATGGCCGCGGTCGGCACATCCAGCTTGCCCTCCAGGTGCAATTCCAGGCAGCGGTCGACGAAGACGCGCCCGACCTGGATCTCGGTGGCCATCTCCGCCAGCTTGAAGCGGGTGTTCTGGAATTCGGCGATGGATTTGCCGAAGGCCTTTCGATCGCGGGTGTAGTCCAGGGTCCACTTGAGCGCCGCCTCGGCCGAAGCCAGCGCACCGATGCCCACGGTCAGGCGCTCCTGCGGCAGCTCCTGCATCAGGTACGCGAAGCCCATGCCCGCCTGGCCCAGCAGGTTTTCCTTGGGTACGCGGACGTCCTGGAAGAACAGCTCGGAGGTGTCCTGGGCCTTCATGCCCACTTTTTCCAAGCGCTTGCCTTTGGCGAAGCCCGGGGTGCCCGCCTCGACCAGGAACAGACTGGTGCCCTTGGCACCGGCCTTGGGATCGGTCTTGGCCACCACTATCACCAGGTCGGCGAGAAAGCCGTTGGTGATGAAGGTTTTGGAACCGTTGATGACGTATTCGTCACCATCGAGCACCGCAGTGGTCTTGACGCCCTGGAGGTCGGAGCCGGCGCCGGGCTCGGTCATGGCGATGGCGGTCACCAGTTCGCCGCTGACCAGCTTGGGCAAGTAGTTCTTTTTCTGCGCCTCGGAGCCGTAGTGAAGGATGTAGGGCGCGACTATGTCCGAATGGAGCGAGAAGCCGATACCGGTCAGGCCCAGGCGACCGATCTCCTCGATCACCACTGCGCTGTAGAGAAAATCGGCGCCCATGCCGCCATATTCTTCCGGGATGTGCGAGCAGAGCATCCCTGCCTCGCCAGCCTTGTTCCAGAGGGCGCGATCGATATGCCCGTCCTTTTCCCACTGCTGGTGATAGGGCACCGCCTCCTGTTCGAGGAACTTGCGCACGCTGTCGCGGAAGAGTTCGTGATCGGAGCTGAACAAGGTTCTTGGAATCATGGCTTCACCTGGAGTCGGTATTCATGTCGTTGCTGGGAGAGGCGGAGGCCAACGACTCTAGGCTAGTCCCCTCCCCCGCCATACTGGACACTTAGGACAAAAAATAAGACGATCCAGCCGAAGAATGACCGCTTTCCCCTAATAAGAACAACACCATGACCACGACGCAGCCCCCCACCCTTCGGCAGGTCAGCATCCTGGCCACCGAAGGTGTCTTCGCCTCCACCCTGATGCAGGCCAAGGACTTCTTTCACATGGCCAGCCTTCGCTTCGGCAAGCTGCAGGGAAAGGGCCTGACCCCCGCCTTCCAGACTCGCCTGGTCAGCCCCGACGGCCATCCCGTGGGCAGCTTCAGCGAAGTGCGCATTCCGGTGGACGGTCCACTGGATGCAGCGGACATCGTCATTATTCCGACCTTCTGGGGCGACTTCGACGCCCTGCTCGCACGTTATCCACAGGTCTGTGACTGGCTGCGCGAGCGCCATGCCGCCGGCAGCGCCATCTGCGGCGAGGCTTACGGGGTATTCTGGATGGCCCAGGCCGGCCTGCTGGACGGCAAGGAAGCCACCACCTACTGGCGCTTCTTCGGCGAGTTCGCCGAACGCTTCCCGAAGGTGCTGTTGAACCAGGAAAAACACCTGTCCGACGCCGACAACCTCTATTGCGCCGGTGGCGTTACCTCGGCCTGCGACCTGTACATTTACCTGATCGAACGCTTCTGTGGCGTCAGCATCGCCCAGGCGGTCGCCCGCGACATCCTCTACGAAGTCCAGCGCAGCTACACCCCGGGGCGCATCGGCTTCGGCGGGCAGAAGCTGCACCACGACATGACCATCCTGCAGATCCAGCGTTGGCTGGAGGAACACTTCGCCGACAAGTTCCGCTTCGAGGACGTCGCCCGCGACCACGGCATGAGCATTCGCAACTTCATGCGCCGGTTCCAGGCCGCCACCGGCGACAAGCCCCTGCACTACCTGCAGCGGCTACGCATCGAAACGGCCAAGGGGCTGCTCTCGGCCACCCGCAAGAGCATCAAAACCATCAGTTACGAAGTGGGCTACGACGACGCCAGCTTCTTCGCCCGCCTGTTTCGCCAGCACACCCAGCTGTCGCCAAACCAGTATCGACGCCAGTACCAGCAGAAAGGCGAGTAAAAGCTACTGCGCTCGCTCGTGACGTTTTCACGTTGGTAGCGCGGCCATCCCAAGGATGGGTTGGCCTCGGCCGGCGCCGCCCTATGATCGACCCATGCCCGATCGGGACGCCCGCACCCGCGCCAACCCGGCGCGGGCGGACGACAACAAGAAAAGGTCCATCGCCATGCGCCGCTACCTGCTTGTCCTGCTGGCCGCCTGCAGCCTCACCGCTGTTGCGGACGAGAACTGGAAACCCTTTCCCTACAACCAGGCCGCCTATGACTATTCCGGCGACAAGCTGCGCCAGGCCTGGCCGCGCCTGACCCGCGGTTTCGGCCCCGACTACCCCTACCCGGATGCCGACTGGGTGGTGAGCATGGCCACGAAATACCCCAAGGCGCTGGAGCTGACCGTGACCGGCAATACCGGCTTCACCGGCAAGCCCGAGGACGCCGAGGCCTACGCGGCCAAACTGCAGGACGTCTGGCGCCTGATGTTCCGCGGCGACTTCGCCGAAGCCAAGAAGCAGGGCCTGGCCCTGGGTGTCGGCGGCCAGGTGCCGGCGATGTTCGCCCAGGTGGTCTACGCCCTGTTCCTGGTGCCGGACCAGGCTGAGAAGCACCGGTTGCTGGAAGAAGTGATCCGCTACACCGACGAGGCCGGCGACCTGGTCAAGGCCGATGTGGTCGCCCAGTTCGGCCGCGCCTACGCCAAGGCCCGCCTGGGCGAGGAGTTGCCGGTTGCGGTGGTGCTCAAGCGCGGCTACACCAGCCAGATTCCCGAGGAGTTGGACGCCCTGCTGGCCCGCCAGCCGCAGCAACCCTTTGCCCTCGCCCTCTACGGTGGCTATGAAGCCGGCGTGATCCGCAAGGTGGGCACGCTGGTGGGCAAGATGACCTATGGGGTCAGCCCGGAAAAGATGGAGCAGTACTTCGCCCGCTCCTTCACGGCCGCCAGCGACCTGCCCATCGGCCACTACGAATACGCCAACGCCCTGGTCTACAGCTATGGCGAAGATGAGGAGAGCAAGGTGCTGGAACACCTGAAGAAGGCCGTATCGATCAAGCCGATCAATGCCATGGAGGCCCTGGAGGTCGCCCATGCGCAGCAACTGCTGAAGCAGCAGGAGCAGAACTAGCCGGCCGGAGGCCGGAGCTGCAAGTGACAAGCTACAAGCTTCAAGAGATCGGTCTTGCAGCTTGTAGCTTGTAGCTTGCCGCTGCCGTTAGGGTTTGTGCGGCCGCGACAGGAATTCGTGGGACTGCATCTCCAGCAGGCGGCTCAGGGTGCGCTGGAACTCGAAGTTCAGGCGACCGCCCGAATACAGGTCCTTCAGCTCCACCTCGGCGGAGATGATCAGCTTCACGTTGCGGTCGTAGAACTCGTCCACCAGGTTGATGAAGCGCCGCGCCATGTCGTCCTTGGTCACGCCCATCTGCTCGACGTTGGCGAGGATCACCGCGTGGAAGATCTTGCCCAGCTCGATGTAGTCGTTCTGGCTGCGCGGGCCGTCGCAGAGCTCGCGGAACTCGAACCAGGCGACGTCTTCGCAGACGCGCACGGCGCGGATCTCGCGGTTTTCGATCATCAGGGCTTCGTCTTCCTGGGCCATGGTGCAGTCCGGCAGCAGGCTCTTGAAACTGCGGCTCAGGCTGGCCTCGGCCTCGGCGTCCAGCGGGAAGTGGAACAGCTCGGCCTGCTCCAGGGCGCGCAGGCGGTAGTCCACGCCGCTGTCGACGTTGACGATATCCGTGTGCTCCTTGAGCAGGGCGATCGCCGGCAGGAAGCGCGCGCGCTGCAGGCCGTCCTTGTAGAGGCCGTCGGGGACGATGTTGGAGGTCGCCACCAGGCTGACGCCATTCTTGAACAGCTCCTCGAGGAGCGTGGCCAGAATCATGGCGTCGGTGATATCCGACACGAAGAATTCGTCGAAGCAGATCACCCGGGCTTCGTCGGCGAAACGCTTGCCGATGATGGTCAGGGGGTTCTTCTCGCCCTTGAGGGTCTTCATCTCCTCGTGGACGCGCTTCATGAAGCGGTGGAAGTGGGTACGCATCTTCTGCTTGAACGGCAGCGCGTCGTAGAAGGTATCCACCAGGTAGGTCTTGCCGCGACCGACGCCGCCCCAGAAGTAGAGGCCCTTCACGGGGCCCTGGCGCTTCTTGCCGAACAGGCTGCCAAGCAGACCAGGCTTGCCGCGGTCGTCGGCGATCAGGTCGTCATACAGCCGCTGCAAATGACGAACAGCGTTTTCCTGGGCAGCGTCGTGGAAGAAGTCCGGCCGCTTCAAATCGGCCTGGTAGCGCTCGAGGGGGGTCATGATCGGTAGCAAGGCAACGAAAAACGGGGCAGGTACTTTAGAGCCTGCCCCGTGGATTGGCAATCGGCCGGCAGTGTCGGCCGCTGGAAAGACAGTTATTCCTGGGGTGCGAGGGCCGTGTACAGGCGCTGGATGGCCGCATCGCGGGCGGCGTCATCGGCGAAGGCCGGGCTGGTCGCCACCTGCTCGTCGTCCAGCCAGATACCGAAGGTTTCGCCCTCGACGCGCAGATCCAGTTCATCGCCGGCCTGCAGTCGCTTGCTGACCTGGCCCGCGGCCTTGCCATCGGCGAAGGAACGGGACAGCAGCAGTTGCTCGCCATCGGCGTCCAGCAGCCGGAAGCGGAAACTGCCGTCCTCGTCGCGGAAGCTGACGAAGCGCGCACTCTTGGCCGCCTTCTTCTTCACTTCACCGGCCTGCACACTGGTGCGGAAGGAGCGCAGGCCAACGGCCTCGCGCAATTCGCCGAGGAAGGGCGTGGCAATCCTGCGGGCCTTGGCGGCGCCGGCGAGGAGGATGTCCTCCAGGTCGGACGGACGCTCGATCAGCGCCTGGTAGCGCTCGCGAGCTTCGCCCAACTCGTTGTCGAGCAACTGGAACAGGCGTTGCTTGGCTTCGCCCCAGGCGAGGCCGGCCAGCAGGTCGGCACGGAACTCGGCAAGCTGCGCCGGGGTGGCAAAGGCCTGGTAGAGGGTGAACAGGTGGGAGTTGTCCGGATCCTTCGGCTCGCCCGGCGCGCGGGAGTCGGTGACGATGCGCGCGATGGCGTCCTTCAGCTGTTTGGCGCTGCCGAACAACGGGATGGTGTTGTCATAGCTCTTGGACATCTTGCGGCCGTCGAGACCAGGCAAGGTGGCCACTTCTTCCTCGATCACCGCTTCCGGCAGGGTGAAGAATTCGCGGCCGGCGCCGAACAGGTGGTTGAAGCGCTGGCCGATGTCGCGGGCCATCTCCACGTGCTGAATCTGGTCGCGGCCGACCGGCACCTTGTGGGCGTTGAACATCAGGATGTCCGCCGCCATCAGCACCGGGTAGCTGTACAGGCCCATGGTGACGCCGGCATCCGGGTCTTCACCGTTCTCCAGGTTCTTGTCCACCGAGGCCTTGTAGGCATGGGCGCGGTTGAGCAGGCCCTTGGCGCTGACGCAGGTGAGCAGCCAGGTGAGCTCGGGGATCTCGGGAATGTCGGATTGGCGGTAGAAGGTCGCCTTGTCGGTATCCAGGCCGCAGGCCAGCCAGGTGGCGGCGATTTCCAGGCGCGAACGCTGGATGCGGGCCGGGTCGTCGCACTTGATCAGGGCGTGGTAGTCGGCCAGGAAGTAGAAGGAATCGACGTCGCTGGCGCGGCTGGCAACGATGGCCGGGCGAATGGCGCCCGCGTAGTTGCCGAGGTGCGGCGTGCCGGTGGTGGTGATGCCGGTGAGGATACGAGTGGTCATGGTGTTCGCTTGTCGGACTTCGTTCGGAATCAGAGACGCGGCAGGACCAGGTCCTTGAGATCGGTCAGCTTGCCGTGGAAGAAGTGCCCGCATTCTGCCACTTTCAGCAGCTCATGGGGGCGCGTCAGGCCGGCGGACCAGTCGTAGACCGCCTGGGGCGGTACGACCTCGTCGGCGTCGGGCTGGATCACCGTCAGCTCACCGCCTTCGGGTAGTGGCTGGTCCGCGGTCATGCGCATCACCGCGGGCGCCACCATGAACAGGCGCGGCACCGGGATGCCCTGGCGCTCCAGGCGCCCGGCGAGAGTGGCGGCGACGAAGCCGCCGAAGGAGAATCCGAGCAGGGTCAGCGGCAGCTCCGGGCGCTGGGCGCGGAACCAGTGGGCGACGGCTTCGGCATCGTCCACCTCGCCGGTGTCCATGTCATGGCTGCCGGCACTGGCGCCGACGCCCCGATAGTTGAAGCGCAGGGTGCTGTAGCCCGCGTCACGGGCGGTGCGCTGCAGGGTGGAAACCACCTTGTTGAGCATGGTGCCGCCCTGCACCGGGTTGGGATGGCAGATCAGCGCCAGGCCCCGGGCCTCCGGCAGATCGAGATGCAGCGCTTCGAGCTGGCCACAGGGGCCATCGAGCAGAAGAGGGTTTTCGCGGCTCAACTAGGGAAACTCCGTGACCCCGTGGCGGGTCGACTCGTCTTGGATTAGCACAACAGGGCTTGCGTCGCGGTATACAGCGCGGATTCGAGCCGTTAACGTAAAGCAAAGCCGCTTATAGAGGAAGGACTCGTGGAACAGTCGCTCATCATCTGGTTGCTACCAGTCTTGACCCTGCTCGCCGGTATCGGCATCGGTTTCCTGATCGCCCGTCTGGTGCCCAACGCCGCCCCGGGCCGGACGCAGCGCCAACTGGATGACCTGCAGGAACGCTTCGATACGTACCAGAGCGAGGTGGTCACCCACTTCAACACCACTGCCAACCTGGTGAAGAAGCTCACCCAGAGCTACCAGGAAGTGCAGGAGCACCTCTCCGAGGGCGCCAGCCGCCTGGCCCTGGACGAGCTGACCCGCCAGCGCCTGCTGGCCGCGCTGCACGCCGACGAGGCCGCCAGCCCGCGCGAGCGCCTGACTCCGCCGAAGAGCAACGAGGCACCCAAGGACTATGCGCCCAAGGCGCCGGACGCTCCCGGCACCCTGGACGAGACCTTCGGCCTGAAAGGCAAGTACTGATTCCCCTTCGGCTGAGCCGGGCACCCGGCCGGCCGAACTGCAAGCCAACAAAAAGCCCCGCATCTGCGGGGCTTTTCGTTACCGGGCCGTTTAGATCGCGCCGCGTTCGCGGAGCAGATCCAGCACCTGCTTCACACCCTCTTCCACATTGGTGGACTGGGTGTCGATCACCAGGTCGGCATCCAGCGGGACGTCGAAGGGGAAGGACTCGCCCGGGATGTTGTCCTGACCGGCAGCGTATAGACCCTGGGGGTCGCGCTCGCGGCAGGCCATGGGCGATGCCTGGACGTACACGGTGATCAGGCGCTCGGCGCCGATCAGCGCCTTGGCCTGCTCGCGGCCTTCGGCATCGGGGGCGACGAAAGCAGCCAGGGTCAGCATGCCGGCTTCGTTGAACTGACGGGCGACGTGGGCGGCGCGGCGCCAGTTCTCGGTACGGCCAGCGCGATCCTGCGGCAGCCCCTTGTTCAGGTCGTGGCGCAGATTCTGACCATCCAGCACGTAGACGGCGCGGCCCATGTCGAACAGCTTGCGCTCCACGGCATAGGCCAGGGTGCTCTTGCCGGCGCCGGAGAGGCCGCTGAACAGCACGGTAGCCGGCTTCTGGCCGAAGCGCGCGGCACGCTCCTCGGGAGACACGTGGGCCTGCTTGCCATGGTGGCCTTGGACATTACGCCCGGCCTGCGGGTCGGCGATGATCATGCCGGCGCCGACGGTGCCATTGGTCAGGCGGTCGATGACGATGAAGGCACCGGTGGTGCGGTTCTGCTCGTAGCCATCGAGGGCGATGGGCGCATCCAGGCTGACCTTGACCTTGGCGATCTCGTTCAGCTGCAGGCTGCTGGCAGCGGTTTCCTCGAGGGTGTTCACGTCCACCTTGTGCGCGATGCTCGGGATGGAACCCGGCACGTAGCTGGTGGCGCGCTTGATGTCGTACTTCTTGCCCGGGAGCATCGGCTCCTCGGACATCCACACCAGCATGGCGTCGAAGCCGTCGACCACCTCGGGCTGGTTGTCAGCGTGCACCAGCATGTCGCCGCGGGACACGTCGATCTCGTCTTCCAGGGTCAGGGTAACGGCCTGGCCCGGACCGGCCTGCTCAAGTTCGCCCTCGAAGGTGACGATGGACTTGATCCGGCTGCCCTTGCCCGACGGCAGGGCCACCACGTCGTCGCCCTTGCGCACGATGCCGCTGGCCAGGGTGCCGGCGAAACCGCGGAAGTTCAGGTTCGGGCGGTTCACGTACTGCACCGGGAAGCGCATGTCGGAGACGTTGCGGTCGCCAGCGATTTCCACGGTCTCGAGGATTTCCATCAGCGACTGACCGGAGTACCAGGGCGAACGCTCGCTCTTGTTGACCACGTTGTCGCCCTTCAGCGCCGACATCGGCACGAAGTGGATCGAGGTGGGATTGAGCTTGATGCGTTCGGCGAACTGCAGGTAGTCGGCCTTGATCGCTTCGAAGACGCCCTGATCGAAGTCCTTCAGGTCCATCTTGTTGACCGCGACGACGATGTGCTTGATCCCCAGCAGCGACGCGATGTAGCTGTGCCGGCGGGTCTGGGTCTGCACGCCGTAGCGGGCGTCGACGAGGATGATGGCCAGGTCGCAGGTCGACGCGCCGGTGGCCATGTTGCGGGTGTACTGCTCATGGCCGGGGGTGTCGGCAATGATGAACTTGCGCTTGGCGGTGCTGAAGTAGCGATACGCCACGTCGATGGTGATGCCCTGCTCGCGCTCGGCCTGCAGGCCATCGACCAGCAGCGCCAGGTCGACGTCGTCACCGGTGGTGCCGACTTTCTTCGAATCGCGGGTAATGGCTTCCAGATGGTCTTCGTAGATCATCTTGGAGTCGTGCAGCAGGCGCCCGATCAGGGTGCTCTTGCCGTCATCGACGTTGCCGCAGGTGAGAAAGCGCAGCAGTTCCTTGCGTTCGTGCTGGGCCAGGTAGGCGAGGATATCCTCGCTGATCAGATCGGATTGATGACTCATTCTTCGTCGCTCCAAGCTGCAAGCTTCAAGCGGCAAGCTAAAAGCATGCAGCTAGCCTGAAATTCTGTTGATCAACCCACTGAGCATTCTGGAAAGCTCGCGGGTTTCCTGTATCCACTGAGTTGCAAGCGGCTCGGGGATATAGCCGATATCACTGCCTATCAGGAGTTGCGTACGAAGCTCGGCGCAAGAGCCCTTGGCGATACGCAGGTAATGGCATTTCTCTCTGCCACTCCCTCGCTCCATGCCCTCGGCAATATTGCTGGGGACGGATAGTGCCGAACGGCCTACTTGATCCCGAAAGCCGTAATCACGGCAGTCACGCAACGCCTGAAAGACCTGGACGGCCAGTTGCCTGGCCCGCTGCCAGACTTCGAGTCGTTCGAAATCCATTTCCCCGGGCTCCGCTCCACTTGAAGCTTGTCGCTTGCAGCTTGTGGCTTAGAAATACCCCTGACGTTTTTTCTCTTCCATCGACCCGGCGGCGTCGTGGTCGATGACCCGCCCCTGGCGTTCGGAAGTTCGGGTCAGGAGCATTTCCTGGATGATTTCCGGCAACGTGGTCGCCGTGGATTCCACCGCGCCGGTCAGCGGGTAGCAGCCGAGGGTGCGGAAACGCACCATGCGCTTCTCGATGCGTGCTTTCTCTTCGTCGGAGAGGTGCTCGAGGATGCGCTCGTCGTCGATCATGATCAGCGTGCCGTTCTTCTCGATGACCTCGCGCTCGGCGGCGAAGTACAGCGGGACGATCGGGATCTGTTCCAGATAGATGTATTGCCAGATGTCCAGCTCGGTCCAGTTGGACAGCGGGAAGACGCGGATCGATTCGCCCTTCTTCACCTTGCCGTTGTAGACGTTCCACAGCTCGGGGCGCTGGTTCTTCGGGTCCCAGCGGTGCTTGCTGTCGCGGAAGGAGTAGACGCGCTCCTTGGCGCGGGACTTCTCCTCGTCGCGGCGGGCGCCGCCGAAGGCTGCGTCGAAGCCGTACTTGTCGAGCGCCTGCTTGAGGCCCTCGGTCTTCATCACGTCGGTATGCTTCGCGCTGCCATGGGTGAAGGGGTTGATGCCCTGGGCGACGCCTTCCGGATTCACGTGGGTGATCAGGTCCAGGCCCATCTCGGCGACCATCTTGTCGCGGAAGCTGTACATCTCCTGGAACTTCCAGCGGGTATCGACGTGCATGACCGGGAACGGCAGCTTGCCGGGGAAGAACGCCTTGCGCGCCAGGTGCAGCATGACGGCGGAGTCTTTGCCGATGGAGTAGAGCATCACCGGGTTGTCGAATTCGGCGGCCACTTCACGAATGATGTGGATGCTCTCCGCCTCCAGCTGTTTCAGGTGCGTCAGTTTATCGAGCATGGCTACTCACGAAGGTCTTTCTGATACGACGGCCGGCGGGCCGTGGACGAAGCGGCACTCTAACACAGCCCCTCATTCTATTGAGGGACCTGGTTAGATCGAAACAATCTAGCGATATACCTGCCCGATAGGTGCCTGCAGGCCGCGCATCACACGGGATTCGGGCAATCGATGAAGAGGTGTTCGAGGGCGAAGCGCCGCGCCAGGTAATCCCCCAGCGCCTGTATCCCGTAGCGCTCGGTGGCGTGGTGGCCGGCAGCGATGAAGCTGATGCCGTTCTCCCGCGCACTGTGGAAGGTCTGCTCCGAGGCCTCGCCGGTCAGGTACAGGTCGACGCCCGCGGCGATGGCCTGGTCGATATAGCCCTGGCCGCCGCCGGTACACCAGCCGATCCGGCTGATCATCCGTTCACCCTCGACCAGCAACGGCTCGCGCCCCAGCACCTCACGCACACGGCGGGTGAAGTCTCTGGCGGTCATGGGCTCGGCCAGGGAGCCGATCAGCCCGACGGTACGCGGGTTGTCCGGTTCCAGCGGGCCTTCGACAATGATGTCCAACTGACGCGCCAGCTGCACGTTGTTGCCGACTTCGGGGTGCACATCCAGGGGCAGGTGATAGGCCAACAGGCTGATGTCGTTGGCCAGCAGGGTCTTCAGACGACGCTGCTTCATACCCACCACGCACGGATTCTCGCCTTTCCAGAAGTAGCCGTGGTGCACCAGGATCACGTCGGCCTCAGCCTCCACCGCTGCGTCCAGCAACGCCTGGCTGGCGGTGACGCCAGTGACGATCCGGCTGACCTGGGGACGCCCCTCGACCTGCAGGCCGTTGGGGCAGTAATCCTGGATGCGCGAGGCGTTCAGATAGCGCTCCGCTTCTTCCACCAGGGTGTTCAGGGCAATGGCCATGGCATTCCTCACAAGCTGTTTCGGACGACTCGTTTTTGACACGCGCCCTCGTATAATGGCGCCACCTTAAGGGGCACCCCTGCCCCTCGCAACCCTCAGGATTCCCCCTCGATGCTCAAGGCCCTGCGATTTATCGGCTGGCCCCTGATTGTCGGCGTGCTCGTTGCACTGCTGATCATCCAGCAATACCCGGACTGGGTCGGCCTGCCCCGCGAGGAAGTGCATCTGCAGGAAGCGCCCAAGTTCAACTTCACCCGCCAGGGGCCGGACTCCTATGCCGATGCCGTGACCAGCGCATCCCCCGCCGTGGCCAACCTCTACACCACCAAGATGGTCAGCAAGCCGGCCCACCCGCTGTTCGAGGACCCGCAGTTCCGCCGCTTCTTCGGTGACAACCTGCCCCGCCAGCGGCGCATGGAGTCGAGCCTGGGTTCGGCGGTGATCATGAGCCCCGAAGGCTATCTGCTCACCAATAACCATGTGACCGCCGGCGCCGACCAGATAGTGGTAGCCCTCAAGGACGGCCGCGAAACCCTGGCACGCCTGGTGGGCAGCGACCCGGAAACCGACCTCGCAGTACTGAAGATCGACCTCAAGGACCTGCCGCCCATCACCCTCGGCCGCTCGGACAACATCCGTATCGGCGACGTCGCCCTCGCCATCGGCAACCCCTTCGGCGTCGGCCAGACCGTGACCATGGGCATCATCAGCGCCACCGGCCGCAATCAGCTGGGCCTGAATACCTACGAGGACTTCATCCAGACCGACGCGGCGATCAACCCTGGCAATTCCGGCGGCGCCCTGGTGGATGCCAGCGGCAACCTGATCGGCATCAACACCGCGATCTTCTCCAAGTCCGGCGGTTCCCAGGGCATCGGCTTCGCCATCCCGACCAAGCTGGCGCTGGAGGTGATGAAGGCGATCATCGAGCACGGCCAGGTCATCCGTGGCTGGCTCGGCATCGAAGTCCAGCCGCTGACCCCGGAACTGGCCGAATCCTTCGGCCTGGAAGGCCGCCCAGGAATCGTCGTCGCCGGCATTTACCGCGACAGCCCGGCCCAACGCGCCACCCTGCAACCGGGCGACATAATCCTCAGCATCGATGGCGAGCCGGCCGGCGATGGCCGCAAGTCGATGAACCAGGTCGCCCGCACCCACCCGGGCGAGAAGGTCGCCATCCAGGTGATGCGCAACGGCCAGGAACTGGACCTGACCGCCGAGGTCGGCGTCCGCCCGCCGGCCAGCAGCAACGGCGGCAACTGATTCATGCGAACGGCGCCCCAGGGCGCCGTTCTTCGTTTCAAGATTGGAACATGCCTGCGGCAGGCACTAAGGCTCGCTAACAAGCGCCCAAGAAAAAGCCGAGGCAATGGCCTCGGCTTTTTTGTCCCTCACCGGGGATCACAGTCTACCCAGCGCATCCAGCAATGCCTGGTTCTGCTCCGGCGTACCGACGGTGATGCGCAGGAACTGGGCAATGCGCTCCTGCTTGAAGTGCCGCACGATCACGCCCTGCTCACGCAGGCCGGCGGCGATGCCGGCGGCATCCTTTTGCGGGTGGCGGGCGAAGACGAAGTTGGCGGCCGAAGGCAGCACCTGGAAGCCCAGCTTGCCCAGTTCAGCCACCAGCTTCTCGCGGCTGTCGATCACCTTGCGGCAGGTTTCCTCGAAGTAGGCCGTGTCCTCGAAGGCCACCGCCGCGCCGGCGATGGCCATGCGGTCCAGCGGGTAGGAGTTGAAGCTGTTCTTGATCCGCTCCAGCGCCTCGATCAGGTCCGGATGGCCCACTGCCAGGCCCACCCGCAGGCCCGCCAGGGAACGGGACTTGGACAGGGTCTGGGTCACCAGCAGGTTCGGGTAGCGATCCACCAGACTGATGGCGGTCAGGCCGCCGAAGTCGATGTAGGCCTCATCCACCAGCACCACCGAATCCGGGTTGGCCTGCAGCAGACGCTCGATGGCCTCCAGTGCCAGCAGGCAGCCGGTGGGTGCGTTGGGATTGGGGAAAACGATACCGCCGTTGGGGCGCGCGTAGTCCTCGACCCGGATCTGGAATTGCTCATCCAGCGGCACCGCCTCGAAAGGAATGCCATAGAGCCCGCAGTAGACCGGGTAGAAGCTGTAGCTCACGTCGGGGAACAGCAGCGGCTCGCCGTGCTGGAACAGGCCGTGGAAGGCGTGGGCCAGGACTTCGTCCGAGCCGTTGCCGACGAACACCTGGCTGGGCTGCACGCCGTAGTAGTCGGCCACCGCATGCTTCAGGCGATCGCTGTTCGGGTCCGGGTAGAGCCGCAGGTTATCGCCCACTTCGGCCTGCATGGCCGCTATCGCCTTGGGCGACGGGCCATAGGGATTCTCGTTGGTGTTCAGCTTGACCAGTTTGGCCAGCTTGGGCTGCTCGCCCGGAACGTAAGGCACCAGGTCCTTGACGAAGGGACTCCAGAACTTGCTCATGCTCACTCCCCCTTGATTCGATATTCGGCGCTGCGTGCGTGGGCGGTCAGCGACTCGCCACGGGCCAGCACGGACGCGGTCCTGCCCAGTTCGGACGCGCCATCGGCCGAACAGAAGATGATCGACGAACGCTTCTGGAAGTCATACACGCCGAGCGGCGAGGAGAAACGCGCGGTGCCGGAAGTCGGCAGGACGTGGTTCGGGCCGGCACAGTAGTCGCCCAGGGCTTCGGCGGTGTAGCGCCCCATGAAGATGGCGCCGGCGTGGCGGATCTGCGGCAGCCAGGCCTGCGGGTCGGCCACCGACAGCTCCAGGTGCTCGGGGGCGATGCGGTTGGCCACCTGGCAGGCCTGGGCCTGGTCGGCGACCAGAATCAGCGCGCCACGGTTCTGCAGCGAGGTGCGGATGATCTCGGCACGCTCCATGGTGGGCAGCAGCTTGTCGATGCTGGTGGCCACCTTGTCGAGGAAGGCGGCGTCGGGACTGACCAGGATGGCCTGGGCGTCCTCGTCGTGCTCGGCCTGAGAGAACAGGTCCATGGCGATCCAGTTCGGATCGGTCTCGCCGTCGCAGACCACGAGGATTTCCGACGGGCCGGCGATCATGTCGATGCCCACCTGGCCGAATACGTGGCGCTTGGCGGTGGCGACGTAGATGTTGCCGGGACCGACGATCTTGTCCACCTGGGGCACGCTTTCGGTGCCATAGGCCAGTGCGGCCACGGCCTGGGCGCCGCCGATGGTGAAGACACGGTCAACGCCGGCCACGCAGGCCGCGGCGAGGACGATTTCATTGATCTCACCGCGCGGGGTCGGCACCACCATCACCACCTCGGCGACTCCGGCGACCTTGGCAGGAATCGCGTTCATCAGCACGGACGAGGGATAGGACGCCTTGCCGCCCGGCACATAGAGGCCGGCGCGATCCAGCGGGGTGACCTGCTGGCCCAGCACGGTGCCGTCGGCCTCGGTGTAGGTCCAGGAGTCCTGCTTCTGCTTCTCGTGGTAGCTGCGCACGCGGGCAGCGGCGGTTTCCAGGGCCTTGCGCTGCTCGGGGGTGATCCGGGTCAGGGCCAGCTCCAGGCGCTCGCGCGGCAGGATCAGCTCGGCCATGGAGGCGGCCTGCACGCCGTCGAAGCGCTGGGTGAATTCCACCACCGCGGCGTCACCGCGCTCGCGCACGGCCTGGATGATATCGAGGACCCGTTGGTTGACCGCGTCGTCGGACACGCTTTCCCAGCTCAGCAGATGATCCAGGTGTCGCGCGAAATCCGGATCAGCGGCATTGAGTCGGCGGATGGCGATAGGAGCGGTCATAGCGGGCCTCATGAATGGCAAATGCTCGGGCGCCGCTAGAGTAGCAAGCCCACCGTGCGGGCACCCGAGAATATTGGCTATGACACGGATAGGCGCGTGCGGCGCTGGGCCGCACTCAAGGTGTCAGTTTTGGTGTCGAGACTCGACGGCGTTGCGCAGTACGTCGATCAACGCCTGGATACGCCCGTGCTGCATCTTCATCGATGCCTTGTTGACGATCAGCCGCGAGCTGATGGTGGCGATCAGTTCCTGGGGTTCCAGGCCGTTGGCGCGCAGGGTGTTGCCGGTGTCGACCACGTCAATGATCTTGTCGGCCAGACCTACCAGCGGTGCCAGCTCCATGGAGCCGTACAGTTTGATCACGTCCACCTGGCGGCCCTGCTCGGCGTAGTAGCGCTTGGCGACGTTGACGAACTTGGTGGCCACGCGCAGGCGCCCTTTGGGCTCGGGCACACCGACTGCACCGGCGGTCATCAGCTTGCAGCGGGCAATCTTCAGGTCCAGGGGCTCGTACAGGCCCTGGCCGCCGTACTCCATCAGCACGTCCTTGCCGGCGACGCCGAGGTCGGCCGCGCCATGCTCGACATAGGTCGGCACGTCGGTGGCACGCACGATGAGCAGGCGCACATCCTCCTGGGTGGTGGGGATGATCAGCTTGCGGCTCTTGTCCGGATTCTCGGTGGGGACGATACCGGCTTCGGCGAGCAACGGCAGGGTGTCGTCGAGAATACGGCCCTTGGACAGCGCGATGGTGAGCATGAAACTGGATTTCCTTGGCTACGGCCCATCAGGGCCTGTTGCACGGTCAGCGTGACCGGCCCCGTTCAGGGCCGGCCAGCATTGCGACCTAGCCCGGTACGCGACGGATCTTGGCGCCGAGCAACTGCAGTTTTTCTTCGATGCACTCGTAACCACGGTCGATGTGGTAGATGCGGTCGATCAGGGTGTCGCCCTCGGCCACCAGACCGGCGATCACCAGGCTGGCGGAAGCCCGCAGGTCGGTTGCCATCACCGGGGCGCCCTTGAGCTTCGGCACGCCGGTAACGATGGCGGTGTTGCCTTCAACCAGGATCTGCGCGCCCATGCGGTTCATTTCATAGACGTGCATGAAGCGGTTCTCGAACACGGTCTCGATCACCGCACCGGTGCCTTCGGCCACGGCGTTCATGGAGATGAACTGGGCCTGCATATCGGTGGGGAACGCCGGGTACGGCGCGGTACGCAGGTTGACCGCTTTCGGGCGGTTGCCCTTCATGTCCAGCTCGATCCAGTTGTTGCCGGTGTTGATGTGGGCACCCGCCTCTTCCAGCTTCTGCAGCACGGCTTCGAGGATGGTCGGATCGGTGTCCTTGAGCTTCACCCGGCCGCCGGTAGCGGCGGCCGCCACCAGGTAGGTACCGGTTTCGATACGGTCGGGCATCACGTTATAGCGAGCACCGCCCAGGCGCTTGACGCCATCGATGGTGATGGTGTCGGTACCGGCGCCGTGGATCTGCGCGCCCATGGCGATCAGGCAGTTGGCCAGGTCGACCACTTCCGGCTCGCGGGCGGCGTTCTGCAGCACGCTGCGGCCGTTGGCCAGGGCCGCAGCCATCATGATGTTCTCGGTGCCGGTCACGCTGACGGTATCGAAGAAGAAGTTGGCGCCGCGCAGCCCACCGGCCGGAGCACGGGCCTTGATGTAGCCGCCTTCGACATCGATCTTCGCACCCATGGCCTCGAGGCCGCGGATGTGCAGGTCCACCGGGCGCGAGCCGATGGCGCAACCGCCGGGCAGGGCCACTTCGGCTTCGCCGAAGCGGGCCACCATGGGACCGAGCACCAGGATGGAGGCACGCATGGTCTTGACCAGCTCGTACGGCGCCACCAGGGTCTTGATGCTGCTGGCGTCGACCTCGACCGCCAGCTTCTCATCGATCACGGGCTGCACGCCCATGCGACCGAAGAGCTCGATCATGGTGGTGATGTCGTGCAGGTGCGGCAGGTTGGCCACGGTAACCGGCGTGTCGGCCAGCAGGGTGGCGGCGAGGATCGGCAGCGCGGAGTTCTTGGCGCCGGAAATGCGGATTTCGCCGTCGAGGCGTTGACCGCCGGTAATAATCAGTTTGTCCATAGTTCTCTCGGCAGCTGAGCTCAGGAACGCTCGGCCCAGGCGGCGCGGCTGAAGAATTTCATGGTGACGGCATGGATGCTGCCATCGGCGATCCAGGCGTTCAGGTGGGCGTAAACCTGCTGTTGACGCTTCACCGGGCTCAGGCCGGCCAGCTCGTCATTGATCAGGTTCAACTGGAAATTGCAGCCTTCCCCTTCGACTTCCACCTGGGTACCTGGGAGTTTCGCCTCCAGGAGGCTTTTCACTTCTACGGCCTGCATGCTCAACCTCAATCGGCGCCCAACGCGCGCGGGTCGGCCATGATACAAAAAAGCCCCCCGCCTGCGAACCCCGCGCACGCGGGGCCTGACGGAGGGCCGTTGGACCGGCTCAGGCCTCTGTGGGCAGCAGCTCGGTCAATCCGGAAACCTCGGAGATCTGCCGCATGTCCTCGGGCAGACCGCGCAGCGTCAATGTCTTGCCCGCGGCCTCGGCATCCCGCATGAAGGCGAGCAGCAGAGCGAGACCCACGCTGCTGCTCTTCTCCACCGCCGAACAGTCCAGCACCAGGCGGTTGGCGCCATTGCTCGCGCGGATCAGTTGCCTGCCCGTTTCGCGCAGCTGCGGCCCGGTGCCGTGATCGAGCACGCCGACCAGGCGCAGCTCGCCCGGCACGGTCTGTTCGATGCGGGCATCACTCATTGCCTTTCGCCTGCTTGGCTTCCTCGGATTCCTTGGCCTTGGCCACCACATCGGCCCAGCCGTTGATGGTCTTGTCCAGGTCGTTGCCATTGCGCTGCATGGCGTCGGCGAACTGGTCGCGGAACAGCTTGCCGATATTGATGCCGTTGATGATCACGTTACGCAGCATCCACTGCCCGTTGACGTTCACCATGGTGTAGGAAACCGGGTAGATGGTGCCGCTGCGACCGGTGACTTCCATGCCTACGCTGGTGCGCTCGGGGTCTTCCTTCTTGGCAGGCAGCACGCGGATGTTCTGGTTGTCGTATTCCAGCAGGGCGTTTCCGTAGAACTGGATCAGGCTGCGCTTGAAGTTCTCCTGGAAACGGGTCATCTGCTCGGGCGTGGCCTTGCGCGAGTACTTCACGGTCATGATGCTGCGCGAAATACCGTCGGCGTCCACCACCGGGCCGAGGATGCGATTCAGGGAGTCGTAGAAGGCATTCGGGTCGCTGCGGTATTGCTCTTTGTTGGCCTTGAGGTCGGTCAGCAACTGGTCGGTGGTCTTCTGGATGATTTCGTGCGCGCTCGGTGCAGCGGTGGCCAGCAGAGGCAGAGCCGCCAGCAACACCAGCAGGCCGTTACGCAGGGCTTTGATCATGTCTCGAATCCTCATTTGCTTTCTTTGTTGACCGTGTTCAGCAGGAACTTGCCGATCAGGTCTTCCAGCACCAGGGCCGACTGGGTGTCACGGATGGTACCGCCTTCCTTCAACAGCTCCTCGTCGCCGCCGACGCTGATACCGATGTACTTCTCGCCCAGCAGGCCGGCAGTGAGAATGGACGCGGTCGAGTCCACGGGCAGGTTGTCCACGCGCTTCTCGACTTCCATCGTCACGCGACCGGTATAGCTGTCGCGATCCAGGTCGATGGCGGTGACCTTGCCGATGGTGACGCCGGCCATGGTTACCTTGGCTCTGACAGTCAGACCGGCGATATTGTCGAAGTGCGCATAAAGTTTGTAGGTATCGTCACTTGCGCCATAGGACAGACCGCTGACCCGCAGGGCCAGAAGCAGCAAGGCCAGAAGACCGGCCAGGAGGAACAGGCCGACACCAATCTCCAAGGTGCGGATTTGCATCAGAAATCTCCAAACATCAAAGCGGTCAGGATGAAGTCCAGCCCCAGCACGGCCAGCGAGGCGTAGACCACGGTTTTAGTCGTTGCGACGCTGATCCCTTCCGAGGTCGGCTCGCAGTCATAACCCTGGAACACGGCGATCCAGGTCACCACGAAGGCGAACACGACGCTCTTGATCACGCCGTTCAGCACATCCTCGGTGAATTCGACACTGTTCTGCATGTTGGACCAGAAAGAGCCTTCATACACTCCCAGCCAGTCCACGGCCACCATGGCGCCGCCCCAGATGCCCACCACGCTGAAGATCATCGCCAGCAGCGGCATCGAGATGAAACCTGCCCAGAGGCGAGGCGCAATGATGTACTTGAGCGGGTCGACGCCGATCATCTCCAGGCTGGAAAGCTGCTCGGTGGCTTTCATATTGCCGATCTCGGCGGTCAGCGCGGAGCCCGCGCGGCCGGCGAAGAGCAGGCCGGTCACCACCGGGCCCAGCTCACGCAGCAGGGTCAGGGCGACCATCTGCCCCACCGCCTGCTCGGAGCCGTAGTCGACCAGGATGTTGTAGCCCTGCAGGGCCAGCACCATGCCGATGAAGACGCCGGAGACGACGATGATCGCCAGCGACAGCACACCGACCGCGTAGAGCTGCTTGACCAGCAGGTGAAAGCCTTGGCCAACACCGGTACGACCGAACAGCGCGTGTATCAGGAACAGCGTGGAGCGCCCCAGCGCCTCCACCACGTCGAGACCGGAACGCCCGAGCAGGCGAATGCGCTCGAGCAAGGACTTCTTGCGCATCAGCGCCCCCCCAGCAGGTCTTTGCGGTAATCAGGCGCCGGGAAATGGAAGGGTACCGGGCCATCCGGAATGCCTTTCATGAACTGGCGGATACGCGGGTTATCGGAATTCATCAGCTCTTCGGGCGTACCCTGCCCCAGGACCTGGGCATCGCCCACCACATAGAGGTAGTCGGCGATGCTGGCGGTTTCCGCGAGATCGTGGGAGACCACGATGCTGGTGATGCCAAGGGCATCGTTGAGCAGGCGGATCAGCCGCACCAGTACGCCCATGGCGATGGGATCCTGCCCGACGAACGGTTCGTCGTACATCAGGATCTGCGGGTCCAGGGCGATGGCGCGCGCCAGTGCCACGCGGCGCTTCATGCCGCCGGAAAGCTCATCCGGCATCAGGTCGATGGCGCCGCGCAGGCCGACGGCCTGAAGTTTCATCAGGACGATGTCACGAATCATTTCCTCGGGGAGCTTGGTATGCACCCGTAGCGGAAAGGCAACGTTCTCGAACACATCCAGGTCGGTGAACAGGGCACCGCTCTGGAACAGCACCCCGAATTCCTTGCGCATGTCGAACAGATCGGCCCGCGACAGCTTCGGCAGGTTCTGGCCATTGACCCAGACTTCGCCGCTGGCGGGCTTGAGCTGGGCGGCGATCAAGCGCAGCAATGTGGTCTTGCCGCAGCCGGAAGGCCCCATGATGCCGGTGACCTTGCCGCGCGGGATGCGGATATCGACATCTTGGAAAATGCTTCGCGTACCGCGCTTGAAGGTAACCCCCTTCAATTCCACGGCATAGGCGTTTTCGGCGCTCATCTAGACTCCTTGCGATACAGCCTCCCTGAAAGACGACGCGCCCCGACGCAAGGACACCCCGCCCAGGACGGGCCGAACAAGGGGCGAACTATATCACCGCGCCGTGGCGCCTCCCAAGGCCGCGCAGCACCATGTTCAGGATTGCGACAGCCTCCACGGCATTGGCGCGTGAGCTGAATCACCTTTATCGCTATAATCCCTGCCTTTTCCTTCGGCAACTGCACGCCTTCCATGAGCCAATCCAGCGATCTGACCAAGTCCGCCAAACGTACTATCCAACTCGAACGCGAGGCGATCGACGCCCTTCTGCAGCGCATCGACGGCGATTTCGTTCGCGCCTGCGAGCTCATCCTGGCCTGCAAGGGGCGCGTGGTGGTGGTGGGCATGGGCAAATCGGGGCACATCGGCAAGAAGATCGCCGCCACCCTGGCCAGCACCGGCACGCCGTCCTTCTTCGTGCACCCGGCCGAAGCCAGCCATGGCGACATGGGCATGATCACCCCCGATGACGTGGTCCTGGCCCTGTCCAACTCCGGCTCCACCGCCGAAATCGTCACCCTGCTGCCGCTGATCAAACGCCTCGGCATCACCCTGATCAGCCTTACCGGCAACCCTGATTCTGCCCTGGCCAAGGCCGCCGCGGCCAACCTGGACGCCCGTGTGGACCAGGAAGCCTGCCCGCTGAACCTTGCCCCGACCTCCTCCACCACGGCCGCCCTGGTACTGGGCGACGCCCTGGCCATCGCCCTGCTGGAAGCCCGCGGCTTCACCGCGGAGGATTTCGCCTTCTCCCACCCGGGCGGCGCCCTTGGCCGTCGCCTGCTGCTGAAGGTGGAGAACATCATGCACAGCGGCGACAGCCTGCCCGGCGTCGCCCGCGGTACGCCGCTGCGCGAAGCGCTGCTGGAAATGACCCGCAAGGGCCTGGGCATGACCGCGGTACTGGAAAGCGACGGCCGCCTCGCCGGCATCTTCACCGACGGCGACCTGCGCCGCACCCTGGACAAGGGTGTCGACGTGCGCCTGGCCAGCATCGACGAGGTCATGACCGTCCACGGCAAGACCGTGCGCCCGGACATGCTTGCGGCCGAAGCCCTGAAGATCATGGACGACCACAAGATCAACGTGCTGGTGGTGGTCGATGCAGACGACCGCCCCATCGGCGCCTTGCACATCCATGACATGACCCGCGCCGGAGTGATCTGATGAGCAATGAACTCCTTGCCCGTGCCAAGGCCATCCGCCTGGCGGTGTTCGACGTAGACGGCGTGCTGACCGATGGCCGCCTGTACTTCCTCCCCGGTGGCGGCGAATTCAAGACCTTCAATACCCTCGACGGCCACGGCATCAAGATGCTGATGAACGCCGGCGTGAGCACCGCCATCATCAGCGGCCGCCAATCAGAAGTGGTCGAGCGCCGGGCGCAGAACCTCGGTATCCAGCACCTGTTCCAGGGTCGCGAGGACAAACTCGTGGTGCTCGATGGCCTGCTCGCCGAACTCGGCCTGACCCATGACCAGGTCGCCTACCTGGGCGACGACCTGCCCGACCTGCCGGTGATCCGCCGCGTCGGCCTCGGCATGGCGGTAGCCAACGCCGACGCCTTCGTGCGCCAGCACGCCCATGGCGTCACCCAGGCCCGCGGCGGCGAAGGCGCGGCCCGCGAGTTCTGCGAGCTGATCCTGCGCGCCCAGGGCAGCCTGGAAGCGGCCCAAGCCGCCTACCTCTGAGGCCCGCCATGTCGAAGAACTTGCGCCTGGCGCTGACCTTCACGCCCATCGCTGCACTGCTTATCGCGCTCGGCTACTGGAACATCAGCCCGGAAAGTTTCATGGACCGATCGCCAGCCCAGGGTAATGACAACGCCATCGACTTCTACGTCGAGAACGGCAAGAGCACCCAGTTCCAGGCTGACGGCAAGCTGCACTACGAAATGACCGCGACGCGCCTCGAACATATCAAGGCCAGCGATGTCACAATGCTGACCAATCCCGACCTGCTGCTGCATCGCGGCACGGCCTATCCCTGGCACGTGCAGAGCGAGCGCGGCGAAGTCGGCCCCGAAGGCAAGCAGGTTGAACTGATCGACAAGGTCAGGGTGGCCCGCACCGACGCCAAGGGTCGACCCACCATCCTGACCACCAGCCGCCTGACCGTGTTCCCCGACCAGGAATATGCGCAGACCCAGCAAGCCGTTAGAATCGAGGCGGCCAATGGGGTGACTACGGCGAATGGAATGAAAGCGTACTTGAATGACAGCAGGATGCTCCTGCAGTCCAACGTAAGAGGCCAGCATGAGGTTCGTTAATACCCTCCCCCTGTTGCTCAGCCTGGGCGTCGCACTCGGAAGTGCCGCTGCCTGGGCACTGCCTTCTGACCGCGATCAGCCGATTCGCGTGCAGGCCGACAGCGCCGAGCTCGATGACAAGCAAGGTGTCGCGGTCTACCGCGGCAATGTGGTGATCACCCAGGGCACCCTGAAGATCACCGGTGACACCGTCACCATCACCCAGGACGCCAACGGCGACGTCGAGGTCTTCACCTCGGTGGGCAAGCCCGCCTACTACGAGCAGAAGCCGGCCGTGGACAAGGAAATCGTCAAGGCCTATGGCCTGACCATCCAGTACTTCGCCGCCAACGAGCGCATCATCCTGCTCGACCAGGCCAAGGTGGTCCAGGAGGGCAATACCTTCGAAGGCGAGAAGATCGTCTATGACACCCAGCGCCAGATCGTCAACGCGGGCCGCGCCACCGGCGCCAATGTCAGCACCCCGCGACCGCGGATCGACATGGTGATCCAGCCGAAGAAGAAAGAGCAGAAAGCACAGTAATGGCGACTCTCAAAGCCCAGCACCTGGCCAAGAGCTACAAGAGCCGCCAGGTGGTCCGCGACGTCAGCCTGTCCATCGACAGCGGTCAGATCGTCGGCCTCCTCGGCCCCAACGGCGCGGGCAAGACCACCTGCTTCTACATGATCGTCGGCCTGGTGAAGGCTGACCAGGGCCGCGTCCTGATCGACCAGCAGGATGTTACCCACCAGCCCATGCACGGCCGCGCCCGCGCCGGCATCGGCTATCTGCCGCAGGAAGCCTCGATCTTCCGCAAGCTCAGCGTGGCGGACAACATCATGGCGATTCTCGAGACCCGCAAGGACCTCGACCGCGCCGGACGCCGCAAGGAGCTGGAAAGCCTGCTGCAGGAATTCCACATCAGCCACATCCGCGACAGCCTCGGCATGAGCCTGTCGGGCGGCGAGCGCCGCCGCGTGGAAATCGCCCGCGCGCTGGCCACTGCCCCCAAGTTCATCCTGCTGGACGAACCCTTCGCCGGCGTGGACCCGATCTCCGTGGGCGACATCAAGCAGATCATCCACCACCTCAAGGCGAAGGGCATCGGCGTGCTGATCACCGACCACAACGTCCGCGAAACCCTGGATATCTGCGAGACCGCCTACATTGTCAGTGAAGGCCAACTGATCGCCGAAGGTGATGCGCAAGCCATCCTGGCCAACCAGCTGGTGAAGGACGTCTACCTGGGCCACGAGTTCCGCCTGTAACCGCAGGCGAATTGGCCTGCTGGACGACTTGCGATAACTAGGAAAATCCTTCAAGGTCAGGCATATAATTTGCTTCTGGTGGCGCTCAACGCGCCCTGTAGTGGATGGCGCGCGAGCGCCGGCGAATAAGGTGCTAAGCCCTCTGCCATGAAACCATCGCTAGTCCTCAAGATGGGCCAGCAGCTGACGATGACCCCGCAGCTGCAACAGGCCATCCGCCTACTCCAACTCTCCACCCTGGACCTCCAGCAGGAGATCCAGGAGGCGCTGGAATCCAATCCCATGCTGGAACGGCAGGAGGATGGAGACGACTTCGACACCTCCGACCCCATGGCCGAAGGCGACCAGATGCCCAACTCCGGCAGCCAGGAAGCGAGCTTCCAGGAGTCCAGTGTCGCGACCAATGCCGAAGCCCTCGAAGATGGCGAATGGCATGAACGCATCCCCAGCGAGCTGCCCGTCGACACGGCCTGGGAAGACGTCTACCAGACCAGCGCCAGCAGCCTGCCGAGCAACGATGACGACGAGTGGGACTTCACCTCGCGCACTTCGGTGGGCGAAAGCCTGCAGAGTCACCTGCTCTGGCAGCTCAACCTGGCGCCCATGTCCGATACCGACCGGCTGATCGCGGTCACCCTGGTCGACTGCATCAACAACGACGGCTACCTCGAGGAGTCCCTCGCCGAGATCACCGAATCCTTCGACCCTGAGCTCGGCATCGAGCTGGATGAAGTCGAGGTGGTGCTGCATCGCATTCAGCAATTCGAGCCCGCCGGCGTCGGCGCCCGCGACCTGCGCGAATGCCTCGTCCTGCAACTTCGCCAGCTGCCGCCGAACACCCCCTGGCTGAGCGAGGCCCAGCGCCTGGCTGGCGACTACCTCGACCTGCTCGGCAGCCGCGACTACAGCCAGCTGATGCGGCGCATGAAGGTGAAGGAAGACGAACTGCGCCAGATCATCGAACTGATTCAGGCGCTCAACCCGCGCCCCGGCTCGCAGATCGAAGCCAGCGAGCCCGAGTACGTGGTGCCGGACGTCATAGTGCGCAAGCACAATGAACGCTGGCTGGTGGAGCTGAACCAGGAGGCTGTGCCGCGCCTGCGGGTCAATCCGCACTATGCCGGGTTCGTCCGCCGCGCCGACTCCAGCGCCGACAATACCTTCATGCGCAACCAGCTCCAGGAAGCGCGCTGGTTCATCAAGAGCCTGCAAAGCCGCAATGAAACCCTGATGAAAGTCGCCACCCAGATCGTCGAGCACCAGCGCGGCTTCCTGGAATACGGCGACGAGGCGATGAAGCCCCTGGTGCTGCACGACATCGCCGAAGCCGTGGGCATGCACGAGTCCACCATCTCGCGTGTGACCACGCAGAAATACATGCACACCCCCCGCGGCATCTACGAGCTGAAGTACTTCTTCTCCAGCCACGTCAGCACCTCGGAAGGCGGCGAATGCTCGTCTACCGCGATCCGCGCCATCATCAAGAAACTGGTCGCAGCGGAAAATCCGAAAAAGCCGTTGAGTGACAGCAAGATCGCTGGTTTACTGGAGGCACAGGGCATTCAAGTGGCCCGTCGCACAGTAGCCAAGTACCGCGAGTCCCTTGGGATAGCGCCTTCCAGCGAACGGAAGCGACTGATGTGACGCGGAAATTGACCCACGCCAAAGTGTTCCGGTGGCAGGCCCGTTAGCCTGTCTCTTCTACACGGGCAATAAGGAGAAAGCGGTATGCAAGTCAACATCAGTGGACATCAACTGGATGTGACCGACGCCCTGCGCAACTACGTTGTCGAGAAGTTCGACCGTCTGGAGCGCCACTTCGACCGAATCACCAACGTGCAGGTGATAATGAACGTCGAAAAACTCAAACAGAAAATCGAAGCCACTTTGCACATCGCCGGCGGCGAAGTCGTTGCCAACGCGGAACATGAAGACATGTACGCGGCCATCGACCTGCTCACCGACAAGCTCGATCGCCAGTTGATCAAGCACAAGGAAAAGCAGCTTAACCGCCAGCAGGGTGCTACCGCCCGCTGACCCCTCCCCTATGATTCGACTCGAGCAAATCCTGACCCCCGGCCGTTCCCTGGTGAACGTGCCGGGAGGCAGCAAGAAACGTGTTCTGGAACAGATCGCCAAGCTGGTCGCCCGCGACCTTCCCGACCTTGATAACCAGGATATCTTCGAGAGCCTGGTTTCCCGGGAAAAGCTCGGGTCCACCGGTTTCGGCAACGGCATCGCCATTCCCCACTGTCGTCTAACCGGTTGCACGGCGCCTATCAGCGCCGTGCTCCGCCTCGACGCCCCTATCGATTTCGACGCCATCGATGGCGCGCCCGTGGACCTGCTGCTCGTTCTGCTGGTCCCGGAAGCCGCCACCGACGAGCACCTTGAACTGCTCCGCCAGATCGCCAGCATGCTCGACCGCAGCGACGTGCGTGAGCGCCTGCGGCAGGCTCCGGACAGTACCAGCCTGTACCAGGTAGTCGTGGACGTTCAGAGCGGACACTAGGGCCTCGCCATGCGCCTGATTATCGTCAGCGGCCGTTCCGGGTCGGGCAAGAGTACCGCCCTCAACGTTCTTGAGGACCACGGCTTCTACTGTATCGACAACCTGCCCGCCGGCCTGCTGCCAGAACTGGCCGAGCGCGCCCTCCTGCACACGGAGCTGATGGAGCCCAAGGTCGCCGTGTCGATCGACGCGCGCAACCTGCCGAGCCAGCTGCAACGCTTTCCTGAACTGCTGGCAGAAGCTCGCAGCCGCCATATCAAGTGCGACGTGCTCTACCTCGACGCCGATCACGACACCCTGCTCAAGCGCTTCTCAGAGACGCGTCGACGCCACCCGCTGACCAACGACAACCGCTCCCTCGCCGAAGCCATCAAGGACGAAGAAGCGTTGCTGGCGCCGATCGCCGATCTCGCCGACCTGAAGATCGACACCACGCATCTCAACCTGTATCAGCTGCGCGACAGTATCAAGCTGCGCCTGCTGAACCAGCCGGAGCCCGGCACGGCCTTCCTGGTCGAGTCTTTCGGTTTCAAGCGCGGGATGCCGGTGGATGCCGACCTGGTGTTCGACGTGCGCTGCCTGCCCAACCCTTACTGGAAGCCGGAACTGCGCGACCATTCGGGCCTGGAGCAAGCGGTCGCCGATTACCTGGCCGCGCAACCCGACGTCGAGGAGATGTACCAGGATATCCTCAGCTACCTGAACAAGTGGCTGCCGCGCTTTGCCGCAAGCAATCGGGCGTACGTTACCATCGCTATCGGCTGCACCGGCGGCCATCACCGCTCGGTCTATATCGCCGAGCGCCTGGGAGCCGCACTGAAACCCAGTTTGAAGAACGTCCAGGTTCGCCACCGCGACCTCAGCTAGAAGGATTGGAACCGCGATGCCAGCCTGCGAGATCACCATCATCAACAAGCTTGGCCTGCATGCCCGTGCAGCTGCGAAGTTCGTCGGCGTGGCCGGGCGCTATCCGTGCCAGATCCGCGTTGGCCGCTCCCCGGAAAGTCTGGTGGACGGCAAGAGCATCATGGCGGTGATGATGCTGGCTGCGGGCAAAGGCACGCCCATCCACCTGCACACCGAGGGCGAGCAGGATGACGACGCCCTCAATGCGCTGATCGAACTGATCAACAACAAGTTCGACGAAGGCGAATGACCTCTCGCCCGCTGCCAGCAAAATGAAAAACGCGCCCATCAGGGCGCGTTTTCGCAGGTGGCCAAATGTCACTCAACTTCCGGCGACCGTCATCCGCTCGATCAGCACCGAACCGGTTCGGATGTTGCCACGCAGTTCCAGATCGCTGCCGATGGCGACAATCTGCCGGAACATGTCCTTGAGGTTGCCAGCGATGGTCACTTCCTGCACCGGGAACTGAATCTCGCCGTTCTCCACCCAGTAACCCGCGGCGCCACGGGAGTAGTCACCCGTGACCATGTTCAGCCCCTGCCCCATCAGCTCGGTCACCAGCAGGCCGCGCCCCATGCGCCGCAGCAGTGCCGCCTGGTCTTCCAGGCCGTGGGTGACGAAGAGGTTGTGCACGCCGCCGGCGTTGGCCGTACTGGGCAAACCCAGCTTGCGGCCGGAGTAGGTGCCGAGGACGTAGGACACCAGCTCCCCCTTCTCCACGAAAGGTTTTGCGTAAGTGGCCAGGCCGTCGTTGTCGAAGGCCGCGCTGGCCATGGCGCGGGGAATGTGCGGACGCTCGTCGATGGTGACCCATTCGGGGAACAACCGCTGGCCCAGGGCGCCTTCCAGGAAGGAGGACTTGCGGTAGAGGTTGCCACCGGAAATGGCCCCGAGGAAACTGCCGAACAGGCCCGTGGCCAGCTCGGCGGCGAACAGCACCGGCACCTCGCAGGTCGGTACGGGACGGGCGCCAAGGCGCGCCGCGGTGCGCTCGGCGGCACGCCGGCCGATACTCGCCGGGTCCGCCAACTGATCGCCGATACGGCTGACGTCATACCAGTAATCGCGCTGCATCTGGCCTTCGGCCTCGGCGATCATCACGCAGCTCAGGCTGTGTCTTGTGCTGGCGTAACCGCCGACGAAACCATGGCTGTTGCCGTAGACGCGGCAGCCCTGGTGAGTGTTGAGCGTGGTGCCATCGGCCTTGCTCACGCGCTTGTCGACCCCGAAGGCCGCCGCCTCGCAAATCAGCGCTTGCTCCACCGCCTGGTCGGGGCTGATGGACCAGGGATGATAGAGATCGAGTTCCGGCAGGTCGCGGGCCATCAGCGCCGCGTCGGCCAGACCGGCGCACTCGTCCTCGGAGGCATGCTTGGCTATGGCGAGCGCCGCGGCGACGGTTTCGCGGATAGCATCTTCGCCACTCGCCGAGGTGCTGGCCGAGCCCTTGCGCTGGCCGACGTACAGGGTGATGCCGAAACCCTGGTCACGGTTGAATTCGACCGTTTCCACCTCGCCCTGGCGCACGGTGGTGGACAGTCCCTGCTCCACTGAAACAGCCACCTCGCAGGCGCTCGCGCCCTGGCGCCGGGCCTCGGCGAGGATGCGCTCGACCCGCGCCTGCAGTTCCGGCAATGCTTCCGGGCCGACCACTTCTACTTCACTCATAGCCACTCCAGTTCAAAAATTCCTCGACGCGGCGACGCAACCTGGCGCCTCACCGCACGTACCGCGCTCCGGCGGCGCCAGCCGGGCCGGACAACGCGGCCCCGACTGGTTATCATGGCGGCGTTTCCCACTGGACCACCCCCATGTCTGAATTCTTCGACGACGACTTCTCCGGAGAGAAGAGCAAAACCCAGGTCAAGCGCGAGCTGCATGCCCTGCAGGAGCTCGGCGAGCGCCTGACCACCTTCAAGGCCGACGTGCTGGCCAAGCTGCCGCTGACCGACGCCCTGCAAAAGGCCCTGGCGGAAGCGCCGAAGCACAAGGCGCACGTCGCCCGCAAACGGCACATCCAGTACATCGGCAAGCTCATGCGCGAGCAGGACATCGAGGCCATCGTCAGCCTGATCGACCAGCTCGACAGCTCCACCCGCGAATACAACGAGCGCTTCCACGCCCTCGAGCGCTGGCGCGACCGCCTGATCGAGGGTGGCGATGCCGCCCTGGAAAGCTTCGTCGCCGACTACCCGGAAACCGACCGCCAGCACCTGCGCGGCCTGATCCGTCATGCCCAGCACGAAGCGGCCCACAACAAACCGCCGGCCGCCGCGCGCAAGGTGTTCAAGTACATCCGCGACCTGGACGAAGCCAAGCGCGGCTTGCGCTGATCCCTTCCGGGGGCCGTCATCAGGCCCCCGTCCCGCCTACCGTCATCGCATCGATCTTCAGGGTCGGCTGGCCGACGCCCACCGGCACCGACTGGCCGTCCTTGCCGCAGGTTCCCACGCCGCTGTCCAGCGCCAGGTCGTTGCCGACCATGGATACCCGGCTCATGGCCTCGGGGCCGTTGCCGATCAGGGTGGCGCCCTTCACCGGCGTGGTGATCCTGCCATTCTCGATCAGGTAGGCCTCGCTGGTGGAGAAGACGAACTTGCCGCTGGTGATGTCCACCTGGCCACCACCGAGGTTGGCGCAATAGATACCGCGTTCCACCGAGGCGATGATTTCCTCGGGGTCGGTCTTGCCGGCCAGCATGTAGGTGTTGGTCATGCGCGGCATCGGCAGGTGCGCGTAGGATTCGCGACGGCCGTTGCCGGTGCGCGCCACCTTCATCAGGCGGGCGTTGAGCTTGTCCTGCATGTAGCCCTTGAGCACACCGTTCTCGATCAGCGTGGTGCACTGGGTCGGGGTACCTTCGTCATCGACGCTGAGGGAGCCGCGGCGATAGGCCAGGGTGCCGTCGTCGACTATGGTGCAAAGGCTGGACGCGACTCGCTCGCCGATGCGACCGCTGTAGGCCGAACTGCCCTTGCGGTTGAAATCGCCCTCCAGGCCGTGGCCCACCGCTTCGTGCAGCAGCACCCCGGACCAACCCGCCCCCATGACCACCGGCAAGGTACCGGCCGGGGCCGGCACCGCCTCCAGGTTCACCAGTGCCTGGCGCAGCGCCTCTCGGGCATAACCCATGGCGCGGTCTTCCTGGAGGAAGTAGCGGTAATCGGTGCGCCCGCCACCGCCGTGACCACCGCGCTCGCGGCGACCGTTCTGCTCGACGATCACGCTGACATTGAAGCGCACCAGCGGACGCACATCGCCCCCCAGGCTGCCGTCACTGGCAGCGATCAGGATGCGCTCCCAGACGCCCGCCATGCTGACCGTGACCTGCTTGATGCGCGGGTCCAGGGCGCGGGTGGCGGCATCCACCTTCTTCAGCAGGTCGACCTTTTCGGCGCGGCTGATCACATCCAGCGGGCTGCTGGAATCGTAGAGGCGGGTGATCTGCGGGCTGGCGAAGGCCTGCACGCGGCCCTCCTGCCCAGCCCGGGAAATGGAGCGCGCGGCGCGGGCCGCCTGGCGCAGGGCCTCGCCGGTGATGGCATTGCTGTAGGCGAAGCCGGTTTTCTCGCCGGACTGGGCACGCACGCCCACCCCCTGGTCCAGGTGGAAGCTGCCTTCCTTGACGATGCCGTCCTCCAGCACCCAGGACTCCGAGATCTGCCCCTGGAAGTAGAGGTCCGCGGCATCGATGCCGGGGCCGGCCAGTTCGCCGAGGATCTCCGGCAGCTGCTCGATGCTGAGGTCGCCGGGCGCCAGCAGGTGCTCGCTGACGGATAACAAGAGGTCGCTCATAACTTCTCCGTACGCGCCGGCCCGGGGACGGCCGGCGTCATGAATCTTCTGTGGGTGCTCACGGGCATGCGCTGGCGAATCGCCGCCTGCTCCTCGGCGTCGCGCCTGGCCAGCAGCACGGCTTCGCCCTGGGCCTGCTCGGCGAGCACGCGGCCCCAAGGGTCGACTATGGCGGAATGGCCGAAGGTTTCGCGCGGGCCGGGATGCACGCCGCCCTGCCCGGCCGCCAGCAGATAACACTGGGTCTCGATGGCGCGAGCGCGCACCAGCACCTGCCAGTGGGCCGCACCGGTGACGGCGGTAAAGGCCGAAGGCGCGCTGATCAGCTCGGCACCGGCTTCGCGCAGGGCGCCATAGAGTTCGGGAAAGCGCAGGTCATAGCAGACGGTCAGGCCCAGTCGCCCCACCGGGGTGTCGGCCACCACCACTTCGCCACCATGCATGTAGTCATCGGACTCGCGGTAGCGACCGCGGTTGTCGCTGACGTCGACATCGAACAGGTGGATCTTGTCGTAGCGCGCCGCCCGCTCGCCCTGCTCGTCGATCAGCAGCGAGCAGGCGTGGGGGCGGTCCTGGGGTCGGCCGTCTGGCGGTAGCGGCAGGGTGCCGGCCACAATCCACAACTTGAGGTCACGGGCGGCCTGGCGTAGCCAGGGCAGGATCGGGCCCTGCCCCTCGGCTTCGGCGCGCCCCAGGTCCGCCAGGTCACGACGGCCGATGGCGGCAAAGTTCTCCGGCAGCACCGCGAGGCGGGCGCCACCGTCGGCGGCCTGCTCCAGCAGGCGTCGGGCACTGGTCAGGTTGGCCAGGACATCGTCCTGGCTGACCATCTGAATCACGGCAAGGGACATCGAAATCTCCGCTCGGGGCATGGGATGCATGCTAACCCATGCTGCGGCACCTGGCTTCAACGAGGCTTTTCAAAAGGCTTGTCGAAAGTGATCTTCGGATTCTTCCAGGGACCCTGGACCTTGTACTGCACGCTGGCGAAGCGCGCCACCTTGTCCCCCAGCAGCTTGTCCACCACGAACAACGCCCCGCCGATGGCCGGAGCGCCGACTATCAGCGCCGCCATCGGCAGGTTGTTGGTCACCGGCAGGGTCACCAGCAGCTTGGCGTCGATTCGGTCGTTGGCAAGGTCCAGGGTGCCTTCCAGCTCCAGTCCGCTGGAAGGCCCTTCGAGCTTGATCGGCTCACGGGTCACGAAGCGTCCGTCACTGCCCACCAGCAGGCCCTTGACCCGGTCATAGGCCAATCCCTTGCCGAGCAGGTCGGAAAAGTCCAGGCGCAGGCGCCGGCCGATGGAGTTGAAATTAAGCAGGCCGAACACCCGCAAGGCCTGGGCGCCGCCCTCCACCTCGACGAACTGGCCGTTGTGCAGGCTGGCGTCCAGCGAACCGGAATAGCGCTTGAGGCTGACCCAGGCCGGCGAGCCGGGCCAGCGGCCATCGGCATCCAGGCGAAAGCGTTTACTGGTGGCCGAAGGGGCAAAGTTCCAGGCCTTGAGCACATCGGCCAGGTTCTTGCCTTCCATGCGCCCCTTGTACCAGGAGCTGCTGTTCCCGGCCTCACCTTCCCAGCCGGCCCGCCCTCCGACCTTCAACCCCCGCAAGTTGAGGTCCAGTTCACTGAAGACCACGCCCTTGGCGTCGGGCCGCGCCTTGAAGGACCAGGCGCCCAGGGGCGACTCGCCCAACACCACCTGATCGATGCGCACATCCAGCGCCGGTACCTGGCGCGGGTCGACGGCGGCCAGCGGGTCGGGCTTGGCGTCGGCCTCAGCCTCGTTTTCCGGTGGTTCGGGCAGGCGAATCTGCTTCATATGGATGACGATGGGCACACCCTTGGCATCCGCCATCACCACGCTGCCCTGGAGCAGGGCGCTATCCAGGCCAAGATTCCAGCCGCTGGCCGAACGCGCCAGGCTTGCCTTGAGGTTTTCCAGGCTCAGGCCGAAGCCCTTGAAACGCCCGACTTCCAGGTTGGCGCTGCGCAATAGCCGCGCCTTCTCGACACCCTCCTTGGGCACGTACTGCCTGGCCAGTTCCAACCAGGGCGCGGTATCCAGCTCTTCGACCCGACCGCGCACGCGCAAGCCCTTGGCGCCCGGCAGGCTGGCCGTACCGCCCCCCAGCACCAGATCGCCACGCGCCTCGTCCAGCTTGCCCACGGGCGCCGCCAGGGCCAGGCTGGCGAGTCCAGGGGCATCCAGCCAGTAGCGCCGCTCGTCGCCATCCAGGGTCATGCGCCAGCTGGTATCGCGGGATTCGTCGGCGGTCTTGCCATAAGGTGCCGGCAGATCGATGGCCAGGCCCCTGAGGTTGGAATCGACGCCCAGCTGGCTGTCCTTGCCGTCCAGGCTGAGGTTCAGGCTGTAGGGCAGAACACCCGAGGCGGGCAACGGTTGGGTGACGCCGAGCCAGGCGGTGAGGTCCTGAAGGGTGATGCTGCCGGTGGCCAGGATCCGCGAGCGGGCCTTGCCATCGCGTCCCTCGGCCTGGGCCCTGGCGCGCACTTCGCGGCCGAAGACCTGGCCACGGATATCCCGGGAGCTGAGGCCGGTGGCGGTGTCGTAGCGGAAGGCCCCCTTGAGCTGGGTGAAGGACAACTCCGGGCGGGCGATCTTCAGTTGCGCGCCGGTGGTGGCGAGATCCACCACGACATGGGGCGGCTGCCCCTTCTCCAGCGGGATATCGAGTTTCAGGCTGCCGTCGAGGTCACCCTGCCCCTGCCAGCCGGCGAAGATCGGGGCCGTGCCCATGGGCGCTTCCTGGAGAATCTTCAGTCCGTCGGTGAAGCTGCTGTCCAGCTTGGCATCCAGTTGCAAGCGCGGCACCTCGCCCGGCTCCACATGGGGCACCGCCGCCTCGGCATCGCTCACCCGGCTGTCGAGGATGCGCCCATCCGGCACCTTGATCCGTACGCCGGTGTCCTCGATGAACACGTCGCCACGGGCCTCGCGCAGTTCCGGCCAGCCCGGCTGGTAGGCCAGGTTCGCGTCGTGCACCTTGAAGAACAGGCTGAGGGAGCGCGCCGCCGGTTCGGCGCCTCGGGCCAGGGAGCCCTGGTACTGGAAGTAGCCCTCGTCCACCGCCCCGCCCTTGATGGCCTCCTTGAGCCACTTGGCCAGGGCCGGGTTGAGCCCGGGGGAGCGGGTCGGCAGGTATTTCTCGGTGTAGCGGGCGTCGCCCTCACGCAGGCCGACGCGCAGGTCCATGTAGTCCTCGGCCGCGGGGTCGCGCATCAGGCGGATCAGCATGTCGCCAGCGATGTCGCCCTCCTCGCCAGCGAGGCGCATGTAGGGGCTGGCCAGGGTGAAGGCACTGTCATCGAGGGTCCAGGTCAGCCGCGCGCGGGCCTCCCGGTAGCGCCAGGGCTTGGGAAAGAGGTGGTCGAGATGCAGCATGAAATCATCCGCATCCAGGCGCAGCTCGCCCTGCTGGAGATCGCCCACCAGGCTGCCGCTGACGTTCTCCGCCGCAGGCGCGCCGTGATAGGCGTCAATACCGACGCCGTCCAGATTGCTGCTGAACTCCAGGCGCTTGGCACCCTGCTGCTGCGGCCGATAGAAGAGCGTCAGGTTGCGCAGGGCGCCGCGGGGCCTGAGACCGGCCACGGCTGCCGCGGCCTGCTCGGGCAGTGGTACCAGCGCATCGACGACCGGCAGCAGGGGGCCGACGTCCAGGCGATCGGCGCTGAGCCGCCACTCCGGCTGCTCACCGGCCTTCTGGTCGAGGCGGATATGGGCCTCGCCCCAGCGCTGCTTGCCGATGTTCATCGCCAGGGAATCCAGCAGGACCTGGTAGCCCTCGGCGGTGCGGCTGATATAGGCATTCAGCGCCAGGTTGCCCAGCGTGACGGGCTTGCGTTCGGCGTAGGCGCCACGCGCCTCGGGCACATGCAGCCGGACCACCGCACGCTTGAGGCCGCCCTTGACCCAGTCCAGCCAGGCCTCGCCGCCGGCCTGCAGACGCTGCAGTTGCCAGTCGCGGGTCAGGCTCGCCGGTACCCAGCGCGCCCAGTCGGTCTGCGGCAGGCTCAGATAGAGTTCGGCATCGCTCTGCAACCAAGCCTCGCTGTCCATCCGCGTCTGCAGTCGCAGGGCGAGGGGCTGCCCGTCAGGCAGTTCGAGACGGCCATCGAGACGCTGGCGACTGCCGCTGGCCCGAAGGCCCAGGTTGACCTGGCTGAAATGGACGGGGTCCTGGCCACGGGGCTCGAGGGTGATCTGGCTGTTCAGCACCGAGACATGGCCGATCCGCTGCAACAACTCGCGCACCTGACGCGGACCGGGAAGCGGCGCGTCGGCGTTGGCGACGAAGCCTTCCAGACTCCATTTGCCGGCCTCGTCCTGGCGCAGGTCGAGCTGGATGCCGTCCAGCTCCAGGCGGGCGATGCGCGGTTGCCAGGCCAACAGGCTGCCGAGCATGTCGGGCACCACGCGGATCTGTGCCAGGCGCAAGGCGCCGTCGCCCTCCCCCAACTGAACGTCGTGGGCGATCAGCAGCGGTGCCAGGTCGTACCAGCGGCCCTCCAGGCTGCCGACCTTCAGCGACGGCCCCAGCGCGGCGGATGCCTTGGCCTCCACCTCTGCGCGGTATTCCGCCACCAGGGGCACCAGCTCACGCCCGAGACTGACATAGAGCGCCGCCAGCACCAGGAACAAGGCGCAGAGGCCCAGCAGCCAGCGCAGGGCGCGCATCAACCCACGGGCGAAGGAGTCCACTCAGCTCAGCGCCTCAGAGCAGGACCACATCGTACTGTTCCTGGGAATACATGGTTTCCACCTGGAACTTGATGGGCCGCCCGATGAACGCCTCCAGATCGGCGACGTTCCCCGACTCTTCGTCCAGCAGGCGGTCCACCACCTTCTGGTTGGCCAGCACCAGGTAACCCTCGGCCTGGTAGGCGCGGGCCTCGCGGAGGATCTCGCGGAAGATCTCGTAGCAGATGGTTTCCGCCGTCTTCAGCAGGCCGCGTCCCTGGCAGCAGGAACAGGGTTCGCAGAGCACCTGGATCAGGCTTTCGCGGGTGCGCTTGCGGGTCATCTGCACCAGGCCGAGTTCGGTGATGCCGATGATGTTGGTCTTGGCGTGGTCACGCTCCAGCTGCTTTTCCAGGGTGCGCAACACCTGGCGCTGGTGCTCTTCATCCTCCATGTCGATGAAGTCGATGATGATGATCCCGCCCAGGTTGCGCAGGCGCAGCTGGCGGGCGATGGCGGTGGCGGCCTCGAGGTTGGTCTTGAAGATGGTCTCTTCGAGGGTGCGGTGGCCGACGAAGGCGCCGGTGTTGACGTCGATGGTGGTCATCGCCTCGGTGGGGTCGATGATCAGGTAGCCACCGGACTTGAGCAGCACCTTGCGTTCCAGGGCCTTCTGGATTTCGTCCTCGACGCCATAGAGGTCGAAGATCGGCCGCTCACCGGGGTAATGCTCCAGGCGGTCGGCGATTTCCGGCATCAGCTCGTCGACGAACTGGGTGACCTTCTGGAAGGTCTCCCGCGAGTCGATGCGGATCTTCTCGATACGCGGGTTGACCAGGTCGCGCAGGGTGCGCAGCGCCAGGCTGAGGTCTTCGTAGATGACCGAGGGCGCGGGCGCGGTCTGCATCTGCGCGGAAATCTGCTCCCAGAGCCGGCGCAGGTAGCGGATATCCACCAGGATCTCGTCGGCGCGGGCGCCATCGGCGGCGGTGCGCAGGATGAAGCCTCCGGCTTCTTCGATACCTTCGGCGGCGATGCAGTCGGCCACCACCTGTTTGAGGCGATCGCGCTCGGCTTCGTCTTCGATCTTCAGCGAAATACCGACATGACTGGTGCGCGGCATGTACACCAGATAACGCGAAGGAATCGACAGCTGGGTGGTCAGGCGCGCGCCCTTGCTGCCGATCGGGTCCTTGGTGACCTGCACCACCAGGCTCTGGCCCTCGTGCACCAGGGCACTGATGCTCTCCACCGCACTGCCTTCGCGAGTGCTGATTTCGGAAGCGTGGATGAACGCCGCGCGGTCCAGGCCGATGTCGACGAAGGCCGCCTGCATGCCCGGCAGCACTCGCACCACCTTGCCCTTGTAGATGTTGCCGACTATGCCGCGGCGTTGCGTGCGCTCGACATGCGCCTCTTGCAGAACACCGTTCTCGACTACCGCCACGCGCGATTCCATCGGCGTGATATTGATCAGAATCTCTTCGCTCATGCCGTTGACCTATCCCAGGTGCTGCCAACAAGGAATGCCGAACCCGGCGAGCATTTCCGCCGTTTCCAGCAGCGGCAATCCCACTACCGCTGAATAACTGCCCTCTACTCGACTGACGAACACCGCACCCAACCCCTGGATAGCGTAGCTGCCCGCCTTGTCCGCGGGCTCGCCGCTGGCCCAGTAGGCGTCCAGTTCAGGCTGGGAAATCGCGCGGAAGCGCACCCGGCTGGTGACCACCTGGGCCTCGCAGCGCGCGGCGTCGGCCAGCGCCACGGCGGTGAGCACCTCATGCTCGCGGCCGGACAGCGATGCCAGGGTGGCCAGGGCGTCGTCACGATCGAGCGGTTTGCCGAGAATACGGCCATCCAGTACCACGGCGGTATCGGCGCCGAGCACGCAGGCACCAGTCGACTCGGCCAGGGAGGCGAATCCCGCCAGGGCCTTTTCGCGGGCCAGGCGCTCGACATAGGCGTAGGCGGATTCACCCGGCTGGGCGGTTTCGTCGATGGAGGCGATCAGGGTGACATGGGGAACGCCGATCTGCGCCAGCAATTCGCGCCGGCGCGGCGACCCCGAAGCCAGGTACAGCGTGGCCATGCGGACTTCTCCCTGTCGAGGACAGAGGCTTGCGACATGGCCGCAAGCCGATCAGTTGACGTTGAGGCGGCGACTCGTGCCGCGCAAGGCGGCATACACCCAGGGCCAGAGCAGCGCGCTGACCAGCGCGGGCAGCAGGAAGACCAGGGTCGGGGGACGATTACCGGTGAGGGCATTGAGCCACAGCTGCACCAGCTGGGCCAGACCGAAAACTACGAGCAGCACCAGACACTGCTGCCACATGGGAAACATGCGCAGGCGCTGGTGCAGGGTCAGCACCAGGAAAGTGATCAGGGCGAGAATCAACGCGTTCTGTCCGAGGAGGCTGCCATAGAGCACATCTTCCGCCAGGCCCAGGACCCAGGCCGTGGTCATGCCGACCCGGTGCGGCAGCGCAAGGGTCCAGTAGGTGAGGAACAGCGCCAGCCAGAGCGGCCGACCGATTTCCATGAAGCTCGGCAATGGCCCGACGCTGAGCACCAGGCCCAGGATCAGGCTGAGCCAGATGACCCAGCCATTGTTGGAGCGCTGACCGACCATCAGTGGTTCTCCTGGCTGTTCTGCGCCGCCGGCGGCTTGGCTGGCGCGGCCTGGGTGGGCGCCGCGGGTGCGCTGGCCGGAGCGGCGGGAGCGGCGGGAGCTGCGGGAGCTGCGGGAGCTGCCGCCGCGTTGGCGGCAGGCACGGCCTGGCCGGCGGCGGCCGGCGCGCTGCCCTGGGGTTGCGCCGCGGCTTCGCGGTCGGCGGCTTCCTGGGCCTTGGCGGCGTCGTTGGCGCGCTCTTCGGGACTGCGGGAGTCAGTGAACACCAGCAACATGTAACGGCTACGGTTCAGCGCGGCGGTGGGCACCGCGCGGACGATGGCGAACGGCTGGCCGGAGTCGTGAATGACTTCCTTGACCGTCGCCACCGGATAACCGGCCGGGAAGCGCTGGCCCATGCCGGAGCTGACCAGCAGGTCGCCTTCCTTGATGTCGGCGGTATCGGCCACGTGGCGCAGCTCGAGGCGCTCGGGGTTGCCGGTACCGCTGGCAATGGCGCGCAGGCCGTTGCGGTTCACCTGCACCGGAATGCTGTGGGTGGTATCGGTCAGCAGCAGGACACGGGCGGTGTAAGGCATCACCTCCACCACCTGGCCCATCAGGCCGCGGGCATCCAGTACCGGCTGGCCGAGGAATACGCCGTCCTTTTCGCCCTTGTCGATCAGGATGCGGTGGGTAAAGGGGTTGGGATCAACGCCGATCAGCTCGCCCACCAGCACCTTCTCGTCCACCAGGGCCGAGGAGTTGAGCAGCTCGCGCAGGCGCACGTTCTGCTCGGTGAGGGTCGCCAGTTTCTGCAGGCGGCGCTGCATCAGCAGGGCTTCGGCCTTGAGCTTCTCGTTCTCGGCGATCAGGGTGCTGCGGCTGGTGAACTGGTCGCTGACGCCGTCCCAGGCGCGCACCGGCAGGTCAGCCAGCCAGTAGAAGGGCGTGAGGACCAGGCCCATCTGGCTGCGCATCGGCTTCAAGGTGTCGAAACGGGCGTCGACCACCATCAGCGCAGCCGACAGCACGGCGAACACCAGCATGCGCACGCCGAGCGAGGGTCCCTTGGTAAATAACGGCTTGATGGCCCGCTCCTATGGCTGCGACGCTCTCCAACCTCACTCGGTGGAGAGCAGATCCATCGCGTGACGGTCCATCATCTCCAGGGCACGGCCACCACCACGGGCGACACAGGTCAGAGGATCTTCGGCGACGATCACCGGCAGACCGGTTTCCTGGGCCAGCAGCTTGTCCAGGTCGCGCAGCAGCGCACCACCACCGGTCAGCACCAGGCCGCGCTCGGCGATGTCGGACGCCAGTTCCGGCGGCGACTGTTCCAGGGCGCTCTTGACAGCCTGGACGATGGTCGAAAGCGACTCCTGCAGGGCTTCGAGCACTTCATTGGAGTTCAGGGTGAAGCTGCGCGGCACGCCTTCGGCCAGGTTGCGGCCACGAACGTCAATCTCACGGACTTCGCCGCCCGGATAGGCGTTGCCGATTTCCTGCTTGATGCGCTCGGCGGTGGATTCGCCGATCAGGCTGCCGTAGTTGCGGCGCACGTAGGTGACGATGGACTCGTCGAAGCGGTCGCCGCCAACGCGTACGGATTCGGCGTAGACCACGCCGTTCAGGGAAATCAGGGCGATTTCGGTGGTGCCGCCGCCGATGTCCACGACCATGGAGCCGCGGGCCTCTTCCACCGGCAGGCCGGCGCCGATGGCGGCAGCCATGGGTTCCTCGATCAGGAACACTTCACGGGCGCCGGCGCCCAGGGCGGATTCACGGATGGCACGGCGTTCCACCTGGGTGGACTTGCAGGGCACGCAGATCAGCACGCGCGGGCTCGGCTGCAGGAAGCTGTTCTCGTGCACCTTGTTGATGAAGTACTGCAGCATCTTCTCGCAGACGCTGAAATCGGCGATCACACCGTCCTTCATCGGACGAATGGCGGAAATGTTGCCTGGAGTACGGCCCAGCATGCGCTTGGCCTCGGTACCCACGGCCACGACGCTTTTCTGGTTGCCGTGGTTACGAATGGCGACCACGGAGGGCTCGTTGAGGACGATACCGCGCTCGCGCACGTAAATAAGGGTATTGGCAGTGCCCAGGTCGATCGACAGATCGCTGGAAAACATGCCACGCAGTTTCTTGAACATGGGAGAGGGACCCTAGGCAACGCGTGGGTAAAAAAGTGCGGCAAACTCTAACAATGACGGGGATTTTGGGCAAGGCGCCGATATGTTAAATTGCCTGTTTTTCCGGGCCATCAAGGCCCATCATCGCGGCCTTTGACCGCCCGTTCGCAGCACCGTTCCCCGCTCTATTCCCGCACGGTCGACTGCCCACGCAGGCCGCTTCTAGTTGGAGACCCCCGATGGCGCTTGAACGCTCCGACGTGGAAAAAATCGCCCATCTCGCCCGACTGGGGCTGAACGAGGCCGATATCCCGCGTACTACCGAAACCCTTAACAACATCCTCGGCCTGATCGACGCCATGCAGGCCGTGGACACCGACGGCATCGAGCCCATGGCCCACCCCCTGGACGCCACCCAGCGCCTGCGCGCCGATCGCGTTTCCGAGGAAAACCATCGCGACGCCTACCAGGCCATCGCGCCGGCCGTCGAGAACGGCCTGTACCTCGTGCCCAAAGTCATCGAATAAGGAAAGGGTTTCCCATGCATCAACTGACCCTCGCCGAGATCGCCCGAAGCCTCGCCGCCAAGGAATTCTCCGCCGAAGAGCTGACCCGCGGCCTGCTGGCACGCATCCACCAGCTCGATCCGCAATTGAACAGCTTTATCAGCATCACCGACGAACCGGCCATCGACCAGGCCCGGGCAGCCGACGCACGGCGTGCCGCGGGTGAGCAGGGCGCCCTGCTCGGCGCCCCCATCGCCCACAAGGACCTGTTCTGCACCGAAGGCGTGCTGACCAGCTGTGGCTCGAAGATCCTCAGCGGCTTCAAGGCTCCCTACGACGCCACCGTGGTCGCCCGCCTCAAGGCCGCCGGCGCGGTCAGCCTCGGCAAGCTGAACATGGACGAGTTCGCCATGGGCTCCTCCAACGAATCCAGCCACTATGGCGCGGTGAAGAACCCCTGGGCCCTGGACCGCGTGCCCGGCGGTTCCTCCGGCGGTTCCGCCGCGGCCGTCGCCGCGCGCCTGGTGCCCGCGGCCACCGGCACCGACACCGGCGGCTCGATCCGCCAGCCGGCCGCCTTCACCAACCTCACCGGCATCAAGCCCACCTACGGCCGGGTATCCCGCTGGGGCATGATCGCCTACGCCTCCAGCCTCGACCAGGGCGGCCCGCTGGCCCGCACCGCCGAGGACTGCGCACTGTTGCTGGGCGCCATCGCCGGCTTCGATCCGAAGGATTCCACCAGCGTCGATGCGCCCGTGGATGACTACCTCGCCGCCCTGGCCCAGCCGCTGGCCGGCCTGCGCATCGGCCTGCCGAAGGAGTACTTCGGCGCCGGCCTGGATTCGCGCATCGCCGACGCCGTGCTGGCCGTGGTCGAGGAGCTGAAAAAGCTGGGCGCCACCGTCAAGGAAGTCAGCCTGCCGAACATGCAGCACGCGATTCCCGCCTACTACGTGATCGCCCCAGCGGAAGCCTCCTCCAACCTGTCGCGTTTCGACGGCGTGCGCTTCGGCTACCGCTGCGAGAACCCGCAGAACCTGGAAGACCTGTACAAGCGCTCCCGCGCCGAAGGCTTCGGCACCGAGGTGAAGCGCCGCATCATGGTCGGCACCTACGCCCTGTCCGCCGGCTACTACGACGCCTACTACCTGAAGGCGCAGAAGATCCGCCGCCTGATCAAGAACGACTTCATGGCCGCCTTCGGCGAAGTCGACGTGATCCTCGGCCCGACCACGCCGAACCCGGCCTGGAAGCTCGGCGAGAAGAACAACGACCCGGTCGCCCAGTACCTGGAAGACATCTACACCATCACCGCCAACCTGGCGGGCCTGCCGGGCCTCTCCATGCCCGCCGGCTTCGTCGATGGCCTGCCGGTCGGCGTCCAGCTGCTGGCTCCCTACTTCCAGGAAGGCCGCCTGCTCAACGTCGCCCACCAGTACCAGCAGGCGACCGACTGGCACACTCGCGCCCCGGCCGGATTCTGAGGAAAGACAAAGATGCAATGGGAAACAGTGATCGGGCTGGAAATCCACGCACAGCTCAGCACCCAATCGAAGATCTTCTCCGGCAGCGCCACCACCTTCGGCGCCGAGCCCAACACCCAGGCCAGCCTGGTTGACCTCGGCATGCCCGGCACCCTGCCGGTGCTGAACGCGGAAGCCGTGCGCATGGCCTGCAAGTTCGGCCTGGCCATCGACGCCGAGATCGCCGACAAGAACGTCTTCGCCCGCAAGAACTACTTCTACCCGGACCTGCCCAAGGGCTACCAGACCAGCCAGTACGAGAAGCCGATCGTCGGCAAGGGCCATCTGGACATCACCCTGGAAGACGGCACCGTCAAGCGCATCGGCATCACCCGCGCGCACCTGGAAGAGGACGCCGGCAAGAGCCTGCACGAAGACTTCCACGGCATGAGCGGCATCGACCTGAACCGCGCCGGCACCCCGCTGCTGGAAATCGTTTCCGAGCCGGACATCCGCAGCGCCAAGGAAGCCGTGGCCTACGTCAAGGCCATCCACGCCCTGGTGCGCTACCTCGGCATCTGCGACGGCAACATGGCCGAAGGCTCGCTGCGCTGCGACTGTAACGTCTCGGTTCGCCCCAAGGGCCAGGCCGAGTTCGGCACCCGCGCCGAGATCAAGAACGTCAACTCCTTCCGCTTCATCGAGAAGGCCATCAACCACGAGGTCCAGCGCCAGATCGAGCTGATCGAGGACGGTGGCAAGGTCGTCCAGGAAACCCGCCTGTACGACCCGAACAAGGACGAGACCCGCTCCATGCGGAGCAAGGAAGAAGCCAACGACTACCGTTACTTCCCCTGCCCCGACCTGCTGCCGGTGGTGATCGAGCAGAGCTTCCTCGACGAAGTGCGTGCCGGCCTGCCGGAGCTGCCGACCGAGAAGCGCGAGCGCTTCCAGAGCGAGTTCGGCCTGTCCACCTACGACGCCAGCGTGCTCTCCGCCAGCCGCGAGATGGCGGACTACTTCGAGGCCGTGCAGAAGGTCTGCGGCGACGCCAAGCTGGCCGCCAACTGGGTGATGGTCGAACTGTCCAGCCTGCTCAACAAGGAAGGCCTGGAAATCGACCAGTCTCCGGTTTCCGCCGAGCAACTGGGCGGCATGATCCTGCGCATCAAGGACAACACCATCTCCGGCAAGATCGCCAAGATGGTCTTCGAGGCCATGGCCGCCGGTGAAGGTTCCGCCGACGAGATCATCGAGAAGAAGGGGCTCAAGCAGGTCACCGACACCGGCGCCATCGAGACGATGCTCGACGAAGTGCTGGCCGCCAATGCCGCCCAGGTCGAACAGTACCGCGCCAGCGACGAAGCCAAGCGCGCCAAGATGTTCGGCTTCTTCGTCGGCCAGGCGATGAAGGCTTCCAAGGGCAAGGCCAACCCCGGCCAGGTGAACGAATTGCTGAAGAAGAAGCTCGAAGGCTGAAATACCCACTCAGAACGCCGGGCTTGCCCGGCGTTTTCTTGTCCGAGACCCTCGACATGTTTCGAACCCTGTTCTGGCTCCCGCTGCTGGCCCTGCTCCTGGCCGGCTGCAGCACCAGTCCCTTCGGGGGCGGAAGTGGCGAAACCGGCCACGGCTATCGCGCCGAAGGCAAGGCGTCCTACTACGGCGCCAAGCACCACGGCAAACGCACCGCCAGCGGCGAGCGCTTCAACGCCAACGCCCTGACCGCCGCCCACCGCACCCTGCCCTTCGGCACCCGGGTGAAGGTGACCAACCTGAACAACGACCGCTCGGTGGTGGTGCGCATCAACGACCGCGGCCCCCATACCCGCGGCCGCATCATCGATTTGTCGCGCAAGGCCGCCGAACAGCTGGGCATGCTGCGTGCCGGCGTGGCGCCGGTACGGGTGGAATCGATCGACTGACTGGAGAATCACAATGAGCGACGAACGCATATCCGGCCTGCAGGTGCGCCGTGAAGTCATGGGCGACGCCTTCGTCGACCGCGCCATGGGCAATGCCACCGAGTTCACCCAGCCGCTGCAGGACTTCGTCAACGAGCACGCCTGGGGCGGCGTGTGGAATCGCGAGGGCCTGCCGCGCAAGACCCGCAGCCTGATCACCCTGGCCGCCCTCACCGCCCTGAAGTGCCCGCAGGAGCTGAAAGGCCATGTACGCGGCGCGCTGAACAATGGCTGCACGGTGGAAGAAATCCGCGAAGCGCTGCTGCACTGCGCCGTCTACGCCGGAGTCCCCGCCGCCATCGATGCCTTCCGCGCCGCCCAGGAAGTCATCGACGACTACCAGAAGGCCTGACATTCCTCGTAGGGTGGGCTTTAGCCCACCAACCTACCCCGGCGCCCCCCCGAAAACAGCGTGGGCTGAAGCCCACCCTACCGCTCATTGCCCTGCCCGGGTGGGCCTCAGATCACGCCGGCCCACTGCAACAGGAACAGCCCAATATTGGTCGTGATCACCGCCGCCAGGGTGGTGACCACGATGATCGCCGCCGCCAGCTCGTGGTTACCGTTCACCGCGCGGGCCATCACAAAACTGGCCGCTGCGGTGGGGCTGCCGAAGTAGAGAAAGAGGATTGCCAGCTCGGCATTGCGGAAACCGCAAAGCCAGGCGCCGAAGGTAGCCAGGATCGGCAGCCAGACCATCTTCATCAAACTGGCGCTGATGGCGACCTTGCCGCTTGAACGCAAGGACGCCAGCGACAGGGTGCCGCCGATGCAGATCAGCGCCAGCGGCAGGGTCATCTGGGCGAAGTACTCGCCCGAGGTGATCAGCCAGGCGGGCAGCGGCAACTGCCAATAGGCGAACGGAATGGCGGCCAGCACGCCGATGATCAGCGGGTTGCTGAAGATGCTCTTGGCCAGGCTCAGGGGATCGCTCTTGGCGTTCGGGCTGTAGATCGCCAGAACGATGGCCGAGAGGGTGTTGTAGCTGAGGATCACCACTCCGCCGAGAATGCCGCCCACCGACAGGCCGTAATCGCCATACATGCTGGTGGCCAGCGCCAGGCCGACGATGCCGTTGTTGCCGCGGAAGGCACCCTGGGCGTAGATGCCGCGATCCGCCACCGGGCAGCGCAGGATGGCCCAGCCCCAGCCGATCAGGAAGCACACCAGGGTCGCCGCCACGAAGTAGCCGATCAGCGCCGGCTGCAACGCCGTGCGAAGGTCTGCCTGGACGATGCCGAGGAACAGCAGGGTGGGCATCGTGCCCTTGAACACCAGGGACGATGCCGTGTTGATGAAGGCTGCGTCTATCCAGCCCAGGCGCTTGAGGGCCACGCCAACGAACAGCATGGAGAACACCGGGGCGGTGATGCTGAGAGTCTGCTGGACGACGGCGAGCATGGGCAACCTTGGCACGGGATAGTTAGGCGGCTAAGGATACCAAGGGCGGCGGGGAAAAGCCTTTCGCGGGTCTTTCAACTTTGTAGGGGCGAATTCATTCGCCAAGCAGGCCGAAGGACTGCCCCGCCGGCTTGCAGGGGGACACTGCGTGTCCCTTGGCGAATGAATTCGCCCCTACAAGAACAAAGCCGGCCGGACCGGAATCAGCGGCGCACGGGGCGCTTCTGCAACTTGCGCTGCAAGGTGCGGCGGTGCATGCCCAGGGCACGGGCGGTCGCGGAAATGTTGCCATCGTGCTCGGCCAGCACCCGCTGGATGTGCTCCCACTGCAGGCGATCCACCGACATGGGGTTTTCCGGCACCAGGCTGTCCAGGTCGGCGTGCTCGGAGAGCAGCGCGGTGAGGACGTCGTCGGCGTCGGCCGGCTTGCACAGGTAGTTGGTGGCGCCGCGCTTGATGGCCTCCACCGCGGTGGCGATGCTCGAATAGCCGGTGAGGATCACCACGCGCATTTCGGCGTCCAGTTCCAGCAGCTTGGGCAGCAGCACCAACCCGGAATCGCCGTCCATCTTCAGGTCCAGCACGGCGTAGTCCGGCAGGTCGTCCTTGGCCATCTGCAGGCCTTCCTCGGCGGAGCCGGCAACCGAGACCCGCAAACCGCGACGCGACATCGCCCGCGCCATGACGCGGGTGAAGGTGGCGTCGTCATCCACCAGCAGCAGGTGGGGCTGTTCTTCGCCTTCGATCAGGGGTTCGTCAGTCATCTCGCTTCCTCTTCGTCAAGGCATTCAGGCGACGCCGTAGGCACGCGGCAGGCGCAACTCGGTCAAGGTGCCGCCTTCTTCATGGTTATAGAGTTTAACCGTACCGCCGGCACGGGTGACGCTGGCCTGGCTCAGGAACAGGCCGAGGCCGAACCCCTTGCCCTTGGTGGTGAAGAAGGGCCGGCCCAGCTGTTCGGCGATGGCCAGCGGCACGCCGGCGCCATGGTCGCGGATGGTCAGCACCATCCACTGGTGGTCCCAGTTGACGCGGATGTCGAGCTTTTCCGGGCAGGCGTCGGCAGCGTTGTTGAGCAGATTCAGCAGGGCCTGGGTCAGGTCTGCCGGGGGTTTGATTCGCGGCGCCACGCCAAGGCCCATGCACTGGTAGCGGTAGGTGGCTTCCGGGCGCATCAGGTGCCAGCGGTTGAGGGTGACTTCCAGCCACTCGATCACCGACTGCTCCACGACCGCCTGTCGACGATCCGCCTCGGCGGCACGCACCAGCTGCTGCAGCGTGTCCTTGCAGAGCATCACCTGCTCCTGGAGCAGGGCGAGGTCATCCTGCAGGCCCGGCTTGTCACCGTACTCCTGGCGCAGCTCCTTGAGCAGCACGCTCATGGTCGCCAGGGGCGTGCCCAGTTCGTGGGCGGCGCCGGCGGCCTGGGTGGCCACGGCCAGCAGTTGCTGGTCGCGCATGCTTTCCTCCCGTCGCACCGCTTGCAATTGGTCCTGGCGCCGCAGCTCCTCGGCCATGCGCGCGACGAAGAAGGTGATCAGCGCCGCCGCCAGGGCGAAGCTCAGCCACATGCCGTAGATCAGCAGTGATTCGCGCTGGCCGGTAGGCATTTCCAACGGGTGGAAGAGCACCAGCAGCAGGGTGTAGGCCGCCAGCGCCAGGCCTGCCAGGGTGATGGTGTAGAGCCAGGGCAGGGTCGCCGCGGCGATGGTCAGCGGCACCAGGTAATAGGACACGAAGGGGTTGGTGGACCCCCCGGAGAAGTACAGCAGCACGCTGTGGATGATCAGGTCGAAGCCCAACTGGACCGAGTACTCCAGCTCGGTCACCGGCCAGGGGCCGCGCAGCCGCGCCGCGGTGGCCAGGCAAAGCACCAGCGACACGCCGAGCGTAATGCTCAGGGCGAGCCAGGGCAGAGGCAGCAGTTGGGCCTTGTAGGCAAGGCCCACCGAGCCGGCCTGGGCGGCGAGGACGAGGATGCGGATCAGGGTCAGCCGCAGCAGGTTCTGGCGGCTACCGGAGAGCAGTTGTACGGGTTCGAGCATGGTCACTCCCTGGAATCGGCGGAGTATAACCAAGGCCGGTATCGGCCCGCTCCTGTGCGGCAACTCGCCGCAGTGGATCTGCACCGGAGGCGGGCATGGCATGTCTGTAGGGGCGAATTCATTCGCCAAGGGCGGCGCAGCTGCCCCTCCGACCTCGCTGGGCAGACCTGCAGTCTGCTTGGCGAATGAATTCGCCCCTACAAGGTCACTAAACCGCCAGCGCCGTCTGGAACATCCGTCCCGAAATCCGGTCAATTGCCCCGGTTAACCCGAATGGCCGTTTACCCTCGTCCAACACAGGGAATGATCGCGCAATCCGCGCGGATGCCTGTCCCACAAGGAGTTGTCATGCCCAAGTTCACCCGCCTCGCCGCCACCCTCGCCCTCTGCGCCGCCAGCCTCGGCAGCCTTGCGGCCCAGGCCGCGGACGAAGTCCACTACAACCAGGTGGCGGTGCGCGCCGAGGTCAGCCAGGAAGTGACCCACGATCTGATGCACGTCACCCTCTACAGCGAGTCGCAGAATCCCGACCCGGCCAAGCTGGCCGACGAGATCACCCGCGCGCTCAACAGCGCCGTGCAGAAAGCACGCAAGGCCAAGGGCGTCACCGTCAGCCTGGGCAGCCGCAACAGCTACCCGGTGTATGACGAGAAAGGCCAGAAGATCACCGCCTGGCGCGAGCGCGGCGAACTGCGCCTGGAAAGCGCCGACTTCGCCACCCTCTCCCAGCTCAGCGTCGACCTGCTGGGAGAGCTGAAGATGGCCGGGATGAACTTCAGCATCGCCGAAAAGACCCGCAAGACCCACGAGGACGATCTGCTCAAGCAGGCCGTGGACGCCTTCAAGGCCCGCGCGCAGCTGGCCACTGACGCCCTCGGCGGCAAGAGCTACAAGCTGGTCAACCTGAACCTGAACAGCGCCGGCTTCCAGCCGCCGCAACCGATCATGATGCGCGCCATGGCCGCCAAGGGTTATGCCGATGCCGCCGCCGTGCCGGAAATCGAAGCCGGCACCAGCCGCGTCAGCGTCAGCGCTGACGGCACCATCGAAGTGCAGATGCCCTGATCCCGCTCGGGCGCCGCTCTGCAACGGCGCGGCGCCCTGTTCCCTGCCCCGGTCGCGATGTGCCGGATCGCGGCACACCCTTACAGCTTTATTCCACCTACTACACTTATTCCTATCGAGCTGTTGCGTCGGGCATATGCCCTGCATGGCTTCGCGCAAGTCCCCGACAACGGGTCCCTCACAATGACAAACAAAACAAACATGAGGTCAACATGCGTAAAAACGCCGTCATCCAGGCACTTCTCGCGGCAGGGCTGATCGCCAGCGCGCCCTTTGCCAGCGCCGCCAGCAACCTGGTGTTCTGCTCCGAGGGCAGCCCCGCCGGCTTCGACCCGGGCCAATACACCACCGGCACCGATTTCGATGCTTCCGCGGAAACCATTTTCAACCGCCTGACCCAGTTCGAACGCGGCGGCACCGCGGTGATCCCGGGCCTGGCCGAGAAGTGGGACATTTCCCCCGACGGCCTCAGCTACACCTTCCACCTGCGCAAGGGCGTGAAGTTCCACACCACCGACTACTTCAAGCCGACCCGCGAATTCAACGCCGACGACGTGCTCTTCACCTTCCAGCGCATGCTCGACAAGGACCACCCCTTCCGTAAGGCCTACCCCACCGAATTCCCCTACTTCACCGACATGGGCATGGACGCCAACATCACCAAGGTGGAGAAGCTCGACGACCAGACCGTCAAGTTCACGCTGGCCAATGTCGACGCCGCCTTCATCCAGAACCTGGCGATGAGCTTCGCCTCCATCCAGTCCGCCGAATATGCCGACCAACTGCTGAAACAAGGCAAGGCCGCCGACATCAACCAGAAGCCCGTGGGCACCGGCCCCTTCGTCTTCAAGCGCTACCAGAAGGACGCGCAGATTCGCTTCACCGGCAACAAGGACTACTGGAAACCCGAGGACGTGAAGGTCGACAACCTGATCTTCTCCATCAGCACCGATGCTTCGGTGCGCATGCAGAAGCTCAAGGCCAATGAATGCCAGATCACCCTCTTCCCACGCCCGGCCGATCTGGAATCGCTGAGGAAGGACCCAAACCTGAAGATGCCATCGCAGCCGGGCTTCAATGATGGCTATATCGCCTACAACGTCCGGCACCAGCCGTTGGACAAGCTGGAAGTGCGTCAGGCCCTGGACATGGCGGTGAACAAGAAAGCCATCATCGACGCGGTCTACCAGAGCGCCGGCCAGCTGGCGGTGAACGGCATGCCGCCGACCCAGTGGTCCTATGACGAGACCATCAAGGACACCCCCTACAACCCGGAAAAAGCCAAGGAGTTGCTGAAGGCCGCCGGCGTCAAGGAAGGCACCGAAATCACCCTCTGGGCCATGCCGGTGCAGCGCCCCTACAACCCCAACGCCAAGCTGATGGCCGAGATGCTGCAGTCCGACTGGGCCAAGGTGGGTATCAAGGCGAAGATCGTCACCTACGAATGGGGCGAATACCTCAAGCGCGCGAAGGCCGGCGAACACGACACCATGCTGATCGGCTGGAGCGGCGACAATGGTGACCCGGACAACTGGCTCGGCACCCTCTACGGCTGCGACGCGGTAGACGGCAACAACTTCTCCAAGTGGTGCGACGCCAGCTACGACAAACTGATAAAAGAGGCCAAACGCACCACCGATCAGGCCAAGCGCACCGAGCTGTACAAAGAGGCCCAACACCTCCTGAAAGCTGCAGTCCCGATCACCCCGATTGCCCACTCCACCGTCTACCAGCCGATGCGCAAGAACGTGCAGGATTACAAGATCAGCCCGTTCGGCCTCAACTCCTTCTATGGCGTGAGCATCGGCAAGTAAGCCGTTACAGCGGGGCCTCCCGGCCCCGCTTGCCCACCCTACCTGCTCAACCGGAAATCGCCGTTTCAAGGAAGCCCGATGCGTCGAAGCCTGCTGTCCCTCGCTCTCTGCCTTCCCCTCTACGCCGCAGCCAGCCAGTCCTTGGTGGTCTGCACCGAAGCCAGCCCCGAAGGCTTCGATATCGTCCAGTACACCGCTGCCACCACGGCCGATGCCTCGGCCGAAACCGTCTTCGACCGCCTGGTGCAATTCGCTCCCGGCAGCACCCGGTTGCAACCGGGGCTGGCGGAAAGCTGGACGATCAGCGATGACGGACTGGTTTACCAGTTCCAGCTGCGCAAGGGCGTGAAGTTCCACAGTACGCCCTGGTTCACCCCCAGCCGCGAGTTCAACGCCGACGACGTGCTCTGGAGCTTCCAGCGCCAGCTGAACGCCGACCACCCCTGGCACACGCTGTCGCCGCGCGGCTTCCCCTATGCCGAGTCCATGGCCTTCGCGCAGTTGATCGAGCGCATCGAGAAGCTTGACCCGCACCGCGTGCGCTTCGTCCTGAAGCACCCCGAAGCGCCCTTCCTCGCCGACCTGGCCATGGGCTTCACCTCGATCTATTCCGCCGAGTACGCCGGCCAGTTGCTCAAGGCCGGCAAGCCGGAGCAACTCAACCGCGAACCGGTGGGCACCGGCCCCTTCGTCTTCGAACGCTATCGCAAGGATGCGCAGATCCGCTTCCGCGCCAATCCCGACTACTGGGCGGGGAAACCGGCGATCGACCGCCTGCTGTTCGCCATCACCCCCGATCCCAACGTGCGCGTGCAGCAGCTCAAGGCCAATGCCTGCCAGGTGGCGGTCTATCCCCGCCCCACCGATATCGCGTCGCTGCGCCAGGACCCGGCACTGGACATCCTCGAACTGGATTCCCTGCTGGTCGCCTATGTCGGCATCAACACCCGCCACCCACCGCTGGACGACCTGCGGGTGCGCCAGGCCATCAACCTCGCCTTCGACAGACGCGCCTACCTGCGCGCGCAGTATGGCGAAGGCAACGCCAGCCTCTCGGTTGCGCCCTACCCTGCCACCCTCCTGGGGTTCAACGACAAGCTGGTGCCCTGGCCCCTGGATCCGCAAAAGGCACGCCAGTTGCTGGCCGAAGCCGGGCACAAGGACGGGTTCAAGCTGACCATCTGGACCCGACCCGGTGGTGGGCCGACCAACCCCAACCCGGGCATCGGCGCACAGATGCTCCAGGCCGACCTGGCTGCCATCGGCATCCAGGCGGAGATTCGCGTCTATGAATGGGGCGAGCTGATCAAGCGCGCCAAGCAGGGCGAACACGACCTGGTGTTCATGGGCTGGGCCGGGGACAATGGCGACCCGGACAACTTCCTCACTCCCAACCTGTCCTGTGCCGCGGCGAAATCCGGGGAGAACCAGGCCGGCTGGTGCAACCAGGCCTTCGACGAGCTGATCCGCCAGGCCCGCGCCGTCACCGACCCGGCCCGCCGCGCCGAGCTCTACCGCCAGGCCCTGGCGATCTTCCACGAGCAGGCGCCCTGGATTCCCCTGGCGCACCCCAAGCAGTTCGCCGCCCTGCGCAAGGGGATCGAAGGTTTCCAGCTGAGTCCGCTGGGGTCGAACAACTTCGCGCGGGTGAGGCTGAAGCAGTAGGCCGCTCTTCTGTAGGGGCGAATTCATTCGCCAAGCAGACCGCAGGGCTGCCCTTCGGAGTCCGAGCGTGCACGGTTGCCCTCTCCCCAACCCTCTCCCGCAAGCGGGAGAGGGGGCTGTCTGTGCGGGGGCGGACTCCGGCTTATTCCTGTAGCGGCGAATTCATTCGCGAAAGCAGGCCGAAGGCCTGCCCGCTACGCCTCCAATCCGAACGGATCGTCGATGGAATGGCTCGGCTGGGTAAACCAGCGCGGGCCTTCGGCGGTCATGTAGAAATGATCCTCCAGGCGAATGCCGAACTCGCCCGGAACACAGATCATTGGCTCGTTGGAAAAACACATGCCCTCGGCCAGCGGCGTCTCGTCACCGCGGACCAGGTAGGGCCCTTCGTGGATATCCAGGCCGATGCCGTGGCCGGTTCGGTGCGGCAGGCCGGGCAACTGGTAGTCCGGGCCCAGGCCGGCGGCCGCCAGGCATTGGCGGGCGGCGGCGTCCACCGAACCGCAGGGTGCGCCAAGGCGAGCCGCCTCGAAAGCCGCTTGCTGTGCCGCCTTCTCCAGACTCCAGAAGGCACGCTGGCGCTCGCTGGGTTTGCCGAACACATAGCTGCGGGTGATATCCGATTGGTAGCCGTACAGCTGGCAACCGGTATCGATCAGCACCATGTCACCGTCCTTCAGCACCTGCGCGTGCTTCACCCCGTGGGGGAAAGCGCTGGCCTCGCCAAACAGCACGATGCAGAAAGTGGAACCCGGCGCGCCCACCTGGCGGTGCGCCTGGTGGATGAACTCGGCCACCTCCGTGGTGTTGATGCCTTGGCGCAGGATGCTGGCGGCAGCCTTGTGCACTTCCAGGGTCATGTCCTTGGCGCGCTGCATCAGCGCCAGCTCGGTGGCGGACTTGTGGAAGCGGCAGGGATCGATCACGCAGGCGGCGCTGATGAAGTCGTAACCGGAAGCGAGGCTGCGGATGCCGTCGAACATGAAGAAAGCCAGGGACGGGCACAGGCCCACCACCGCATCCGGCGCGATACCCATTGCGCCGAGCATCTCCAGCAACAGCCGATAGGGGCGCTCGTGTTCCTGCCAGGTGTGGATAACCCCTTCCACCTCACGGAAGTCGCGGATGGTGCCTTCCTCGAAGGCCGGCGCGATATAGGCCAGCGGACCGTCGGCAGGCAGCACGGCGCCGACCAGGCGTTCGCTCGGGCTCCACTTCACCCCGGTGAAGTAGCGCAGGTTGCTTCCGGCATTGAGGTAGATGGCCGCGATCCCCTGCTCGCGCATCAGGCCCTGGGCCCTGGCGATGCGCGCCTGGTATTCGTCGAGGCCGATGGGCTCGACGCCCGCGGTCATGCTGGCCAGGCCGGCGAGGGCCTGTTCCGGGGTCTTGCCACCCACTCCCACTGTCATCTTGTTCTCCTGAGGGATGTTGCGATTCGAGAAATTTAAGTATCACTTAAATCTTCGTCAACGCTAATTTTCAGTAGCACTTAAATTTCAATAAGGCGACAAGCCTTTTCTAAGATGCGTCGCCCGTTATACTGGCGCCCTTCAGAACAAGAGCCACACCAATGACCGTAGAACAGATCGGCGAACGGTTGCGCCGCTATCGCCGCGCCGCCAACAAGACCCTGAACCAGGTAGCCGCCGAATCGGGTCTCACGGCCAGCTTCCTGTCCCAGGCGGAACGCAACCTCACCGGCGTGTCCATCTCGTCCCTGGCCAATATCGCCAAGTCCTTGGGGATTCCCCTCAACGCCCTGTTCGACCAGCCCACCCAGCCGCAGCCCGATTCCCACCAGGGCCAGCGCGTGCGCTACACCATCGGCGGCCAGCCGCTGGCCTACGAGCGCCTGTCCAGCAACTTCCCCGGCAACCTGATCAACGCAGTGAAGATGAGCATGCCGGTGGGCTACCAGTCCGAGCTCATTTCCCACGAAGGCGCCGAATTCGCCTACGTGCTGTCCGGGCAGATCGTCTACACCATCGAAGGCCGCAACTACCCCCTGGGCCCGGGGGATTCGGTGCATTTCGACGCCGCCAAGGCGCATTTCCTCGCCAATACCGGCGACGAGGTGGCCGAGGTGCTGACCGTCACCACCATGGGCCTGTTCGACGACCACCCCACAACCTGACCGGCCGGTTTCCGCAAGTAAGCACCACTGAATTTAAGTTGACCTTAATTTCAGCATCACTTAAGTTCGGCCTCGGCCGGCAGTGGTGCAAGTATCCCCTTATCCCCTGCCGCCTTCGCCCGCCCGGGAGCGCCGGCATTCGGCCCCGGACTTGCGATCGACGGGCAACTTGCGGCTCACGAAGCCGCGAGATCAGGTGTAAGGGAAAACAAGCTTCGAGCACCTGGTACGCCGCCCTCAGAACAACAACAACGAGGTTCGCATGCGTCAGAAAACCAAGCTCAAGACCATGATCGCCGCCGGCCTGCTGCTCGGCTCCGGCCTCTCCCACGCCGCCAGCAACCTGGTGTTCTGCTCCGAGGGCAGCCCCGCCGGCTTCGACCCGGGCCAATACACCACCGGCACCGATTTCGACGCCACCGCGGAAACCATCTTCAACCGCCTGACCCAGTTCGAACGCGGCGGCACCGCGGTGATCCCGGGCCTGGCCGAGAAGTGGGACATTTCCCCCGACGGCCTCAGCTACACCTTCCACCTGCGCCAGGGCGTGAAGTTCCACACCACCGACTACTTCAAGCCGACCCGCGAATTCAACGCTGACGACGTGCTCTTCACCTTCCAGCGCATGCTCGACAAGGACCACCCGTTCCGCAAGGCGTACCCCACCGAATTCCCCTACTTCACCGACATGGGCATGGACGCCAACATCGCCAAGGTGGAGAAGGTCGACGACCAGACCGTCAAGTTCACCCTCAACAGCGTCGACGCCGCCTTCATCCAGAACCTGGCCATGAGCTTCGCCTCGATCCAGTCCGCCGAATACGCCGACCAGCTGCTCAAGGCCGGCAAGGCCGCCGACATCAACCAGAAACCCATCGGCACCGGCCCCTTCGTCTTCAAGCGCTACCAGAAGGACTCGCAGATCCGCTTCGCCGGCAACAAGGACTACTGGATGCCCGAGGACGTGAAGATCGACAACCTGATCTTCTCCATCAACACCGATGCCTCGGTACGCATGCAGAAGCTCAAGGCCGGCGAATGCCAGGTCACCCTCTTCCCGCGCCCGGCCGACCTGGACGTCCTGAAGAAGGACCCGAACCTGAACATGCCGTCGCAGCCGGGCTTCAACCTCGGCTACATCGCCTACAACGTCACCCACAAGCCCTTCGACAAGCTCGAAGTGCGCCAGGCGCTGGACATGGCGGTGAACAAGAAAGCGATCATCGACGCCGTCTACCAGGGCGCCGGCCAGCTGGCGGTCAACGGCATGCCGCCGACCCAGTGGTCCTACGACGAGACCATCAAGGACGCCCCCTACAACCCGGAAAAAGCCAAGGAACTGCTGAAAGCCGCCGGCGTTGCCGAAGGCACCGAGATCACCCTCTGGGCCATGCCGGTGCAGCGCCCCTACAACCCCAACGCCAAGCTGATGGCCGAGATGCTGCAGGCCGACTGGGCCAAGGTGGGCATCAAGGCGAAGATCGTCAGCTACGAATGGGGCGAGTACATCAAGCGTTCCAAGGGCGGCGAACACGACGCCATGCTGATCGGCTGGAGCGGCGACAATGGTGACCCGGACAACTGGCTGGGCACCCTCTACGGCTGCGACGCGATCAACGGCAACAACTTCTCCAAGTGGTGCGACGCCGGCTACGACAAGCTGATCAAGCAGGCCAAGGCCACCCCGGACCAGGCCAAGCGCACCGAGCTGTACAAAGAGGCCCAGCACCTCCTGAAAGACGCCGTGCCGATCACCCCGATCGCCCACTCCACCGTCTACCAGCCGATGCGCAAGAACGTGCAGGACTACAAGATCAGCCCGTTCGGCCTCAACTCCTTCTACGGCGTCTCCAGCCAGCGCTGAGCCAAGGTGGCCGGGCAACCGGCCTCCCTGCATGCCTCAGGACGGCACCAGACCGGACGAGGCTTTTCTCACCTGCCACAACAAACGCCCAGCGCCGCGCCCGACACCTTCGGGCCGGCGCCTTTGCCCACGCGACCTAAACTGCTGGGAACGGCCAGTCTTGCTGGCCGGCATCAAAAGATGAGGAGTGATTCGCCCAAATGCTGAGTTTCATCGCACGCCGACTGGGGCTTCTGATCCCCACCTTCTTCGGCGTCACCCTGCTCACCTTCGCCCTGATTCGCCTGATCCCCGGCGATCCGGTGGAAGTGATGATGGGTGAGCGCCGGGTCGACCCGGAAATGCATGCCCAGGCCATGGAACGCCTCGGCCTCAACAAACCGCTGCCAGAACAGTACCTGGATTACATCGGCAAGCTGGCGCAGGGCGACCTGGGAGAATCGCTGCGTACCCGCGAGGGCGTCTGGCACGAATTCCTCACCCTCTTCCCCGCCACCCTTGAATTGGCACTCGCCGCGCTGATCTTCGCCGGCACCCTCGGCGTGCTGGCCGGGGTGATCGCCGCACTCAAGCGCGGCTCGCTGTTCGACCACGGGGTAATGGGCATCTCGCTGGCCGGCTACTCCATGCCGATCTTCTGGTGGGGCCTGCTGCTGATCATGTTCTTCTCCGTGGGCCTGGGCTGGACGCCGGTATCCGGGCGCATCGACCTGCTCTACGACATCGAGCCGAAAACCGGCTTCATGCTCATCGATACCCTGCTCAGCGACGAGGAAGGCGCCTTCGTCGATGCGCTGCGACACCTGATCCTGCCGGCCATCGTGCTGGGCACCATCCCGCTGGCGGTGATCGCCCGCATGACCCGCTCGGCCATGCTCGAAGTGCTGCGCGAGGACTATGTCCGCACCGCCCGCGCCAAGGGCCTGTCGCCGGCCCGCGTGGTCTTCGTCCACGGCCTGCGCAACGCGCTGATCCCGGTGCTCACCGTGTTCGGCCTGCAGGTGGGCACCCTGCTCGCCGGCGCGGTGCTGACCGAAACCATCTTCTCCTGGCCGGGCATCGGCAAATGGCTGATCGAAGCCATCGGCGCCCGTGACTACCCGGTGGTGCAGAACGGCATCCTGCTGATCGCCTGCCTCGTGATCCTGGTGAACTTCGTCGTGGACATCCTCTACGGCCTGGTCAACCCGCGCATCCGCCACCAGCGTTAAGGAGACCTGAACGTGAACGCCATGCAACCCCAGGTCGACCCGAGCATCCTCTACCCCTCTCCCCTCAAGGAGTTCTGGAAGGCCTTCTCCCACAACAAGGGCGCCGTCGGCGGCCTTGTCTTCATGATCCTGATCGTGTTCTGCGCCCTGTTCGCCCCCTGGGTCGCCCCCCACGACCCCAGCGAGCAGTTCCGCGACTTCCTGCTGAGCCCGCCGGCCTGGCTGGAAGGCGGCCACGCGCAGTTCCTGCTCGGCACCGACGAACTGGGCCGCGATGTGCTGTCGCGCCTGATCCACGGCGCCCGCCTGTCCCTGCTGATCGGCCTGTCGTCGGTGGTGATGTCGCTGATCCCCGGCATCCTCCTCGGTCTGGTGGCGGGTTTCTTCCCGCGCCTCCTGGGCCCGTCGATCATGCGCCTGATGGACATCATGCTGGCCCTGCCCTCGCTGCTGCTGGCAGTGGCCATCGTCGCCATCCTCGGCCCAGGCCTGATCAACACCGTGATCGCCATCGCCATCGTCTCCCTGCCCTCCTACGTGCGTCTGACCCGCGCCTCGGTGATGGGCGAGCAGAACCGCGACTACGTCACCGCCTCGCGCCTGGCCGGCGCCGGCCTGCTGCGCCTGATGTTCGTCACCGTGCTGCCCAACTGCATGGCGCCCTTGATCGTCCAGGCCACCCTGAGCTTCTCCTCGGCCATCCTCGATGCCGCCGCCCTGGGCTTCCTCGGCCTCGGCGTGCAGCCGCCCACTCCCGAGTGGGGCACCATGCTGGCCTCCGCGCGCGACTACATCGAACGCGCCTGGTGGGTGGTCTCGCTGCCTGGCCTGACCATCCTGCTCAGCGTGCTGGCGATCAACCTGATGGGCGACGGCCTGCGCGACGCGCTGGACCCGAAACTCAAGAATGCAGTCTGAGGAGCCCGCCATGAACCGCACCAACCATCATTGGCCGACCATGTCGATGGGTATCGCTCCGCTCCACCCATCCTGCGGCCGCCTCCGCTTCAGCCTGGAGGCCGCCGTATGAGCCTCCTGGAAATCAAGAACCTCAGCGTGCGCTTCGGCGACGCCAACGCCGTCCCGGTGGTGGACGGCCTCGACATCTCGGTGGACAAGGGCGAAGTGCTGGCCATCGTCGGCGAGTCCGGCTCCGGCAAGTCGGTGACCATGATGGCGCTGATGGGCCTGATCGACGCCCCCGGCCGGGTCACCGCCGACAGCCTGCGCTTCGACGGCCACGACATGCTCAAGCTCAAGGGCAGGCAGCGTCGCCACATCGTCGGCAAGGACCTGGCCATGGTCTTCCAGGACCCGATGACTGCCCTCAACCCGAGCTACACCGTGGGCTTTCAGATCGAGGAAGTGCTGCACCAGCACCTCGGCCTGAAGGGCAAGGCCGCACGCCAACGCGCCCTGGAACTGCTGGAACGGGTGGAGATCCCCGGCGCCGCCAGCCGCCTCGACGCCTACCCGCACCAGCTCTCCGGGGGCATGAGCCAGCGCGTGGCCATCGCCATGGCCATTGCCGCCGAGCCCAAGCTGCTGATCGCCGACGAACCCACCACCGCCCTGGACGTGACCATCCAGGCGCAGATCATGGACCTGCTGCTGGACCTGCAGCGCGACCAGGGCATGGCCCTGGTGCTGATCACCCATGACCTGGCCGTGGTGGCCGAAACCGCCGACCGCGTCTGCGTGATGTATGCCGGCCAGGCGGTGGAGATAGGTGAAGTGCCGCGCCTGTTCGACGCTCCCACCCATCCCTATACCGAAGCCCTGCTCAAGGCGATTCCCGAGCACAGCCTGGGCGCCCATCGCCTGTCCACCCTGCCGGGCATCGTTCCCGGCCGCTACGACCGGCCCCACGGCTGCCTGCTGTCGCCGCGCTGCCCCTACGGCCAGTCCAACTGCGTGGCCCAGCGCCCGACGCTGGACCCGCACGCCCATGGCGCCGTGCGCTGCTTCTACCCCCTTAACCTGATCGAGGTGGCGCGATGAGTGCCGTATTGACCGCCCGCGACCTGCATCGCCATTACGAAGTCTCCCGGGGCCTGTTCAAGCCAAACGCCCTGGTGCGCGCCCTCAATGGCGTGTCCTTCGAGCTGGAAGCCGGTCGCACCCTGGCCGTGGTCGGCGAATCCGGTTGCGGCAAGTCCACCCTGGCGCGTGCCCTGACGCTGATCGAAGAACCCTCGTCCGGCTCGCTGCAGATCGCCGGCCACGAAGTGGCGGGCGCCAGCAAGGCAGAGCGCAAGCAGCTGCGCCGCGATGTGCAGATGGTCTTCCAGAACCCCTACGCCTCACTCAATCCGCGGCAGAAGGTGGGCGACCAGTTGGCCGAGCCGCTGCTGATCAACACCGGCCTGTCCCGCGCCGAACGCCGCGAGCAAGTGCAGGCGATGATGCAGCAGGTGGGCCTGCGCCCCGAGCATTACCAGCGCTACCCGCACATGTTCTCCGGCGGCCAGCGCCAGCGCATCGCCCTGGCCCGCGCCATGATGCTCAATCCCAAGGTGCTGGTGGCGGACGAGCCCACCTCGGCCCTGGACGTGTCGATCCAGGCCCAGGTGCTCAACCTCTTCATGGACCTGCAGGAGCGCTACAACACCGGCTACGTGTTCATCTCCCACAACCTCGCGGTGGTGCGCCACGTCTCCAATGACGTGCTGGTGATGTACCTCGGCCGCCCGGTGGAAATGGGCCCCAGCGAGCTGATCTACAACCGCCCGCTGCACCCGTACACCAAGGCCCTGCTCTCGGCCACGCCGGCCATCCACCCGGACCCGAGCAAGCCGAAGATCAAGATCGCCGGTGAACTGCCCAACCCGCTCGACCCGCCGCCCGGCTGCGCCTTCCACAAGCGCTGCCCCTACGCCACCGAGCGCTGCAAGGTGGAAGTTCCGGAGCTGCGCCTGCTCGATGCCCGCCAGGTGGCCTGCCACCATGCGGAGACCATCAACATGTAGGGGCGAATTCATTCGCCAAGCAGGCCAACGGCCTGCCCGCTTAGTTTGAAGGGGGCCGCTTTGCGGCCCTTGGCGAATGAATTCGCCCCTACAAGGAAGCGGGCTGTGCGTCAAAGATCCCGCAACACCGCCAACCTCACCCCGAACCCCACCAATACCCCGCCGAACAGCCACTGCTGCAGCCGCTGCACCAGCGGCCGCTTGCCCAGCCAATGGCCGATGCCCTCGCCCGCCAGGGCGTAGGCCGTATCGAACACCAGCCCCACCGCCACCAATACCGCGCCGAGCAGCGCGAACTGCAACCCCAGCGGCCCGGCCTCCGGGTTGACGAACTGCGGCAGCAGCACGGAGCAGAACACCAGCGCCTTGGGGTTCAGCAGATTGGTCAGCAGCCCCCGGCGCAGGGCTTGCCAATAGGCCCGCGACGGCTGCCGCTCGCCCTCCACCACCCATGCAGCGTTCTCCGCCTGGAACAGCTTCAATCCCAGCCAGAGCAGGTAGGCGGCGCCGGCCAGGCGCACCAGGTCGAAGGTCCAGGGGGCGGTCCTGAACAGCACCGCCAGGCCCAGGCCGGCCAACGCCACGTGGCCGCTACGCGCCAGGGCCAGCCCCAGCGCGGTGGCCAGGGCCATGGCGCGGCCCTGGCGGGCACCGGTTTGCAACAGGAGGATCATGTCGGGCCCTGGCAGCAGGTAGACCACCGCCAGGGCAATCAGGAAGCCGGTCATCTTTTCGCTCCAGAACAGCCGTTGGAGCCAAGATTCTAGGTCCGAAGGCCGGGGCAGGTGCTTGCGTATTTGGCTGAAGCAGCCATGATTCCTGGCACTTTCTGCCAACCCGATCGAGTCAAACAGGCCACTTATGCCAAAACTGAAACTGGACGCCCTGGACCACCGGATTCTCGCCGCACTGCAGCGCGACGGTCGCCTGTCCAACGTGCAATTGGCCGAGGAAATCGGCCTGTCCGCATCCCCCTGCCTGCGCCGGGTCCGGCTGCTGGAAGAAGCCGGGGTGATTCGCGGCTACCACGCCAGCCTCGATCGCGACGAAGTGGGCCTGGGGCTGACGGTGTTCGTCGGGATCAAGGTGGAGCGCCACCACCAGGAACAGGCCGATGCCTTTCGCGAGGCGGTGATCAGCCTGCCAGAAGTCATCTCGGTGCATCTGGTTTCAGGCGAATCGGACTTTCTGCTGCAAGTGGTGGTGCCGGACCTGCGCGGGTACGAGCACTTCCTCACCAGCACCCTGCTCAAGCTGCCCGGTGTCAGCGACATCCGCAGCAACTTCGCCATCCAGACGGTGAAGGCGCCGGCGCCGTTGCCGTTGAATCATCTACCGAAATAAACAGGGGCGAACCGCTCTTCTGTAGGGGCGAATTCATTCGCCAAGCAGTCCGAAGGGCTGCCCTCCATTGCCAATCGGGGCCGCTACGCGGCCCTTGGCGAATGAATTCGCCCCTACACCCCAAAACAGCCCTGCAGAGTGGGTGAAATCCTACCGCCCAAAGAACCGATAGAACGCCCGCAGCTCAGCCTGGGAATCCTCCAGGCTCATGACCGTGAAGCGCAGCACCTGGTTCGCCGGGCACTGCGCCAGGCGCCCCAGGTCCAGGGCGTGGACCCAGCCGAGGATGGGGTAGCCGCCCATGGTCTGGCGGTCGGCCATCAGGATGATGGGCTGGCCATCCGGCGGCACCTGGATGGCACCGCTGACCACGCCCTGGGACCATTGGCGCTGCGGCGCGAGCAAGGGCTCGCCCTGCAGGCGGGCCCCCATACGGTCGGACTGCGGACTGAGCAGCCAGGGCCACTCGAAAAAGGCGCGGGCCTGCTGCTCGTCGAAACTGGCGGCGTCGCCACCGATGATCACGCGCAGCAGCTGCGCCGCCGTGTAATCCGGTTGCCAGGGCCAGGGCACGCCGGCGCCGCGGGGGAAGTCTCCGGCCCCGCCCGACAACAGGTCGCCTTCGCCCAGGCGCGCGCCATCACCCGCCAGCCCACCAAGGCCCTCGCGTAGCTGGCAGGCAACGCTGCCCAGCACCGGCTCGGCGCGAATGCCATCCACCAGCGCCAGGTAAGCACGCTGGCCGCTGCGGGCAAAACCGATCTGCAGGCGCTGGCCGGCCTCCAGGCGAAAACGCGACCAGCCTCGCCGTGGCTCGCCATCCACGTTCAACGGCATGTCGGCGCCGGTCAGCGCTACCCAGAGGTGGCCTTCGGCCTCCAGTTCCACACCGCCCAGGGCGATTTCCAGCACGGCGCTGCCACGGGGATTGCCCAGCAGCCGATTGGCCCAGGCCGCCGCCAACGGGTCCATCGGGCCGGCCGGCGAGACGCCCAGGTGCTGCCAACCGAAACGGCCGGCATCCTGCAGCAGGCTCAGGGGGCCGGGCTTGATCACCCGCAGGCTGTTCATGCCTCGCCCCCTTCGGCGCGGTAACGGGCTTCGTCTATGGCGAAGAAGCGCACCCGGTCACCCAGCGCCAGCGGACAAGGCGGCTCGCGCCGGGCATCGAACAAGGTCCAGGGACAGATCCCGAGCAGGTGCCAGCCGCCCGGCGAGGCCTGTGGATAAATGGCTGTCTGCCGCTCGGCGATGGCCAGGCTGCCAGCCGGTACCCGCAGGCGCGGGCTGCTCCGGCGCGGCAGTGCCAGGCGCGGGTCCAGGCCGCCGAGGTAGGCGAAGCCGGGCGAGAAACCGATGGCGCCGACGCGGTACTCGGCGCTGCTGTGGACATCCACCACCTCGGCCACTGATAGACCGCAGGATTGCGCAACCCAGGCCAGGTCCTCGCCGCAGTACCAGACAGGGATCTCGTGCAGCCGACCAGCGTCCATCGGTACCGGTTCCGCCAGCCAGGCTTCCAGCAAAGGCTCGATGTCCCGGGCCAGGGACTGGTGGTCGGTGCGGGTCAGGTCATAGTGCAACAACAGCGTGGTCCAGCCCGGCACCAGGTCCAGCAACTGGTGCCCGAAGTGCTGGCGCAGGGTTTCGGCAAGTGCGGCGATGCGCAGCGACAACCGGGCGTCCGGCTCGTCGGCCAGCACCAGCAGCAGGGATTCGGCGCCGGCGGGCTCGAGGCGGATCATAGGGCGTCCAGCTTGCCTCGCAGTCGGCGCAGCACCGCCAGGGACTCGGGGTTATCGCCATGCACGCAGAGGCTGTCGGCGGTGAGGCGCAGCGGCTTGCCGTCGATATCAGGGAAGGGCTCGCCGGCTGCGATGGCCAGGGCCTGGTCGAGGATGCGCTCCGGATCGTGGTGCACGGCGCCGGCCATACGCCGGGGCGCCAGCTGGCCGTCGGAGAGGTAGGCGCGGTCGGCGAAGGCCTCGAACATCAGCGGCACATCGGCGGCGTCGGCCAGTTCCAGTTCGCGACTGTTGTCCGCCAGCGCCAGCACCATCAGCGGCAGGCCCTTGCGGTAACTGGCACAGGCATCGAGCACCGCGGCGAGCAAGGCGTCGTCACGCACCAGGTCGTTGTACAGGGCACCGTGGGGCTTCACGTAGGCCACCTGGGTGCCGGCGGCACGGCAGAAGGCCTCCAGCGCGCCGATCTGGTAGAGCACCAGGGCGCGCACCTCTTCCGGTGCACAGGCCATATGACGGCGGCCGAAACCGGCGAGGTCCGGATAGGCCGGATGGGCGCCGATGCGCACATCGTGACGCAGCGCCAGTTCGACGGTGCGCTGCATGGTCAGGGGGTCGGCGGCGTGGAAACCGCAGGCGAGGTTCGCCTGGTCCACCAGCGGCATGGCGTGTTCGTCGTCGCCCATACGCCAGGCGCCGAAGCTTTCGCCCATGTCGCAGTTCAGCAGGATTCGTCTGTTCATGAAGGGGATTATGGCTAAAAGCCGCCGCTATTGTAGGAGCGAATTCACTCGCGATGGCCGCGCAGCGGCCCGTAGGGTGGACCACGCTTTACCGGTCCACCGTTGGAGGTTCGATCGGGCGCCGTTGGTGGATGTAAAGAGCGATATCCACCCGCGAGTGAATTCGTTCGCGAAGGCAATACCCTCTCCCCAGCTCTCTCCCTGAAGGGAGAGGGAAACATCCGTGCCGATAAAAAACGCCCCGCACATGGCGGGGCGATCATTCCCCAGGAGCAGGGATCACTCGGTGCGGTGCGGGGCGCCGTCAGTACACGTCGCGGCGGTAGCGGCCTTCATCGCTCAGCTGTTGCAGGGCTTCGTCACCCAGGAGGTCGCGCAGCGTGCGGTCGACGCCTTCGGCCATGCCCTGCAGGCTGCCGCAGACATAGATCACCGCGCCCTCGGCCAGCCAGGCGCGCAATTCATCGGCGGCTTCGCGCAGGCGGTCCTGCACATAGATTTTCTCGGCCTGGTCACGGGAGAAGGCGAGATCCAGGCGCTGCAGATCGCCCCCGGCCAGCCAGCCTTGCAGTTCCGCGCGGCAGTAGAAGTCGTGGGCCTCGTTACGCTCGCCGAACAGCAGCCAGTTGCGCTTGCGGCCGGCGGCGAGGGCCGCCTTGAGCAAGCTGCGCAGGCCGGCGAGGCCGGTGCCGTTGCCGATGAAGATCAGCGGGCGCTCTTCGTCGATCAGGTGGAAGCGGCTGTTGCGGCGCAGGCGCAGGGGCACCACGGCGCCTTCCGGCAGGTAATGGGTGAGCCAGCCCGAGGCGATACCCAGGCTGCCATCGGCATGCTGCTCCTGGCGCACGATCAATTCCAGCACACCGTCGCTGGCAAGCGACGCGATGGAGTACTGGCGCACCGCGAGGCCGATCAGCGCCTGGACCAGGGCCTGCGGCTGCAGCCCGACCAGATGCTCGAAGGAATTGGGCAGCAGACGTCCGCCCAGGGCCTGGCGCAGCGGCTGGCGCACGCCGTCCAGCTCCACCGGGGCGTCGCCGTCCAGGCCATGCTGGTCAAGCCAGGCCTGGATGACCGGCTCGGCCTGGCGCGGCAGGATTTCCACCAGGTCGCCGGCTTGCCAGAGCAATTGGCTGCCCACGGGGGCACGCAGGCGCAGGAGCCAGGTGGATTCACCCTGGCTGCCCGGGTTGAGGTGTTCGCGGCCTTCCAGGGTCCAGCTTTCGAACGCCGGGCCGCTCCAGGGCGTCAGCGCGGCGCTGCCGGATACCTGGGCGAGTTGCTGCTGCCAGTGCTGCAGGGCGCCGCCGTCGCCATTGTCCACTTCCACCGGGTCGAACAGTTGGCTGGCACCCTGCCCTTTCAACCAGGCCTGGAGGCGCCGGCCGAAACCGCAGAACTGCTCGTACTGGCGATCGCCCAGGGCCAGCACGGCGAAGCGCAGGCCGGCGAGCTGGGAGGCCTGGCCGAGTACCTTGCGCTCGAAGCCACGGGCGTTGTCCGGGGCTTCGCCGTCACCGAAGGTGCTGACCACGAAGAGTGCGTTGCGGGCCTGGGCCAGGGTACCGCTGTCCAGCGTCGCCAGCGGCTCGACCCGTACCGGCAGCCCGGCGGCCTGGAGCTGGCCGGCGCTCTGCCAGGCCAGTTGCTCGGCGAAACCGCTCTGGCTGGCAAAGCCGATCAGCCAGGAATCCTTGCCGCCGCTCTCGGCCAGCCCGCCACGGGCGGCCTTCACCGCGCGCTTCTTGCGCTTGCGATCGAGGTAGAGCAACCAGCCGGTGATGAAGAACAGCGGCATGGCCAGGCTGGCCAGCATCATCAGGATGCGCCCCGGCAGGCCGAAGTACTCGCCCACGTGCAGGGCGTAGATGCTGGTGAGCAACTGGGCCTTGAAGCTCTTCTCGGTGTAGCGGTCGCTGCGCATCACCTTGCCGCTGGCCGGATCGAGGGTGATCTGGTTCAGGGCGCGCGGGTGGGCGGCGTCTTCCAGCAGGTAGAAGACGGTGGCCGGCTGGCCGCCCACCGGCGGCAGGCGCAGGTTGTAGGCGCTCATGGTGGGGCCGGCGGTCTCGCCAATGCTCGTCCACAGGGCGTCATAGTCCACCACCGGCGGCGGGCCGGACGGTGCCTGCATGCCGGGACGGCCGCGGCCTTCGCCACGGCGTTCGCCGGGCTTGCCGTGCTGCTGGCCGGCGGGCGCGTCGGCGAGCAAGCGGTTGAGGCCTTCGCGGTACCAGTCGTAGGACCAGAACAGGCCGGTGAGAGCGGCCATGAGATAGAACAGCAGGCACCAGGTACCGGCCACGGCGTGCAGGTCCCAGTTGAAGCTGCGGCCCTTGCGCGACCAGTCGAGGGTCAGCCAGGCGCGCCAGCTGGCGGCCTTGCGCGGCCAGCGCAGGTAGAGGCCGGAGAGGCAGAAGAAAACCAGGATCAGGGTACAGGCGGCGGTGATCTGCTTGCCGAACTCGCCCATGGCGAGGTAGCGGTGCAGTTGCAGCATCAGGCCGAAGAACTGCTGACCGGTGGGCTCGCCCAGCAGCTCGCCGGTGTAGGGGTCGAAATAGCGCATGGGGCCACGGCGTTCGCCGGGCGGCGGCGCGAAGAAGACACGGGCGGCATGGCCGCTGGTGGTTTCCACCCGGAGATCGGACACCCTCTTGCCTTCCACCGCCTCGATCCGGCTCACCAGTTCGGCCGGCGGCAGTACGCCAGCCTCCCGCACCTGCACGGTGAGGGTCTCGGGATTGAGCAGGCGGAGGATCTCCTCCTGGAAGCTGTAGGCCGCGCCGGTGATCCCCATCAGGGCCAGAACCAGACCGGCACTGATACCGAACAGCCAGTGCAGCTGGAACAGGGTCTTCTTCAACACGTGATATCCCTCGGATACGCACCTGGCGGTGCGTCGAATCGCTCGTTCGCGGTCGGCCCCATGCCGAACCGGGAGGCAATTCTATTTGAGAACGGGATGCATTAAACCAGAAAACGACGCTTTTACCTTTTATTTACAGCAAGGCGGGCCCCGCATCAGGCGGGGCCCGCCGCTCGTCCGTCAGAACGCGTAGGTGGCGGTCAGGATCGCCGAACGGGCGTCGCCGTATTCGATGGCCGAGGAACGCGCGTCGGTGCCGTTTTGCTGGCGAACACGCTCCACGTAGTCCTTGTCGAACAGGTTGTTCACGTTCAGTTGCAGATCCAGGTCCTCGTTGACCCGGTAGCCGACCATGGCGTTATGCACCCAGTAGGCGTCCAGCTTGGCGGTGGTGCTGGAGCTGACGTTGCGCTCGCTGACGTAGCGGGCGCCGTAGCCCAGGGTCCAGCCTTCCGGCAGCTCGTAGGTGGTCCACAGGTTGAAGGAACGCGGCGGGGTATTGCCCAGCGCCTGGCCTTCGCGGGCGATACCGGCGGCGGTGTCGGCGGCCTTCAGGGTCTCGCTGGACTGGAAGGTGTAGTTGGCGAACACATCCCACTGCTCGGTGATATGGCCGGTCAGGCCCAGCTCCACACCTTCCACGCGCTGCTTGCCGGCCAGTTGGGTCGAGCCGTCGAGCATGGTTTCACGCGCGTTGGTCTTCTCCACGCGGAACAGCGCACCGTCCACCTCCAGGCGGCCAGCCAGCAGTTCCCACTTGGTGCCCAGTTCCCAGGACTCGTTCTTTTCCGGATCGAGGTTCTCGGTCGCCGCGGTCAGGCCACCACCGTTGGAGGCGATGCCTTCGGCTGTGGGGTTGAAGGAGTTGCCCCAGGCCACATAGAAGCGGCCGTTCTCCACCGGTTTGTAGACCAGGCCGGCGCGGCTGCTGAGCTTCTCGTCCTTGGAGGTGAAGCTGCCGGTCTGGGCGTGGGTCGCCGAGAAGGTGTCGCTATGCCCCTTGAACCAGTCGTAGCGCAGACCAACGTTGAGGTCCCACTGTTCGTGCAGGGCGATGGTGTCGAAGACGTACAGCGCCTTGTCGTCCAGCTGGTTTTCGGTGTAGCTGCTGGTGGTCTTGTTGACCGGACCGACCCAGTGGCCGGGCGGATTGCTCAGGTCGAAGCCATTGGCCGGGAACACGGCGTTGCCCAGGCCATGGTTGTAGCTCTTGAGGTCGAAGTCCTCGCGGGAGATTTCCGCGCCGGTCACCAGTTCGTGGCCGAGACCGAGGGTGTCGAAGCTGGCGCGCAGGTTGGTCTGGTTGATCCACATGGTGGTGGTGGTGTCACGGCCGGAGGCCTGCGGGCCGGCGGGACGGTAGCGCCCGGGCGGCACGCCCTGCAGGTTGACGTGGGACGCGGAGACGATGGTGTCGCGGTCGATGCGGCTGTAGCGCGTCAGGTTCTGCAGACGCAGGTTCTCATTGAAATCGTGCTCGAGGTTCGCGGTGAAGGCGTTCTGCTCGATCTCGTCCTTGTCCAGGTTGTCCCAGCCGAAGTAGTCCTCGCGGCTGACGCCACCGAGCTTCTTGCCGTTCAGGGCGGGCACGCCGTAGTCGGGCAGGTTGTCGTCGGTCTGGTGGAAGGTGCTCAGGGTCAGGCGGGTGTCTTCGTTGAAGCCCAGGCGCAGGGACGGCGCGACGCCCCAGCGCTCGCGATCGATCTCGTCGCGGCCGGGCACATCGTTCTCGTGGGCCATCAGGTTCAGGCGGAACGAACTGTTGCTGCCCACGTCTTCCAGCGGCTGGTTGGTGTCCAGGGTCAGGCGGTGGTAGTTGTCGGTGCCGAGGCCCGCGCCAAGGCGGGTGAAGGCGCGATCCATGGGCTGCTTGCTGATGATGTTGATGCTGCCACCGGTGGTGCCGGCGCCGCCGAACACCGAGTTCGGGCCCTTGATGACCTCGACCTGCTCGATATTGAAGGTGTCGGTACGGCTGGTCTGGGCGCTGTCGCGCAGGCCGTCGATCTGGATGTTGTTGTTCGCGGAGAAGCCGCGGATGTTGATGCTGTCGCCGGAGCCGCCGCCGCCCTCGCCGGCGTTGAAGGTGATGCCGGAGACGTTGGACAGCACCTGGCGCAGGCTCAGGGCTTGCTGCTCCTGAATGACTTCCTTGGGTACCACGGTGATGGTCTGCGGGGTGTCCAGCAGCGGCGCGGTGTACTTCACAGAGGAGGATTGCTCGACCTTGTAGGTCTTCTCGCTCGACTTGCCATCGACGTTGACGGTGCCGAGTTCCAGGGCCTTGCCCTCTTCGGCGGCCAGAGCCAGGCCGGAGGACGACGCCATGGCCAGGCCGACGGCGGAGGCCAGCAGGGCACGTTGTGGCAGGTTGTTCTTTTTGCTCATAAGAATCACTCCCCAATGAAGATGGGGCGCGATTCTATTTGCGAATGTTTATCAGTAAAGTTTTGCACATCATCTTTACAAAATCTTTACATTTGTCGGATTTTTCCAGGAAATGCTTAAAACCGGAGATTTTCTGCGAAAAAGACCGGATTTTCCCTACAAGCAACGGGAAGCCGCAGGGTATTTTCAGCCATTCGAAGAATCGTGATTCGCCCACGGCGAAGCGTGACCAAAGGGTCATTTTTCAGGCCCGGCACACAGGCTGGCAAAGAAGGCCCACTGATGATCCGGATAACCAATTCGCCGCCTGTGCCGGGGGGCACTCGGTCACCTAGCGCCAGAGCAGCGAGGCGTCGATATCGGCCAGGGTCGGGCAGCCGGTCAGCGCCATGGCCACCTCCAGCTCCGAGCGCAGCATGTGCAGCACATGGGCCACTCCCGAAGCGCCTGCCGTGGCCAGGCCATGGACATAGGGGCGGCCGATCATCACGGCGCTGGCACCCAGGGCCAGGGCCTTGAGCACATCGGTGCCACGGCGGACACCGCCATCCAGCACCAGCGGCACCCGCCCGGCGACGGCCTGCGCCAGGGCAGGCAGCACATCCAGCGTGGCGGGCAATGTGTCCAGGGTGCGGCCACCATGGTTGGAAACCACTATCCCCGCCACGCCCTGCTCCACCGCCCTCGCGGCGTCGCAGGCGCTCATCACGCCTTTCACCAGCACCGGCAGCCGGGTAAGGGATTGCAGCCACTCCAGGTCTTTCCAGGTCGGCGCATGGGCCAGCAACGGACTGCCGAACAGCGGGCTGGCGCCCGGTTGGGCGATGCTGGGCGGCAAGTTGCGCATGCCCTTGAGATTCACCGCCTCGACGCCTTCGGGAAGGGTGAAGCCGGCACGCTGTTCGCGGTTGCGCACGCCGTTCACCGGCGCATCCACCGTGACCAGCAGCGCCCGGTAGCCCGCCGCTTCGGCGCGCCGCACCAGCTCGCGGGTGAACTCGCGGTCAGGCTGGATATAGAGCTGGAACCAGAGCGGCGTATGCGCGGCCTCGGCGATGGCTTCCAGGCTGACGCTGGCCTGGGTGCTGACCACCATGGCCGCGCCCATGGCCGAGGCGCCCAGCACGGTGGCCAGCTCACCCTCGGGGTGCGCCAGCTTCTGGAAGGCCACCGGCGCCAGCAGGATGGGGTAGTCCAGGTCGAGCCCGCAGAGCTGCAGGCGTGTATGACCTCCACCCAGGTCGTCCAGCACCCGGTTGAGCAGGCGCACACGCTGGAAGGCCGCCAGGTTGTCGGCCAGGGTCAGCTCGTCCGCCGCGCCACCGGCCAGGTAGGCCCAGGCCCCGGGCGCCATGCGCTCACGGGCGAAGGGCTCGTAGTCGGCAACGGCGACGATTTCAGCGGGAATCTGCTGGAGCTTGGGAAGCGGTGTCATGGCGCGGGTTGCCCTCAGTGGCGGCGCCCGCCGAAAGAGCCGGCTGACAAGGGTTCGCCAATAAACGTGGCGCTCATCTTACTGGGGCGGGAAAGCGCGAGGGAACTGGGCGAAGTGCCGCGCCGGGTGGCGCGGCGGGTGGCAAGCCTCAGAACGACAGCGTGGCCGACAGCACGGCCGAGCGGGCATCACCGTACTCGATAGCCGAGGAACGTGCCGCATCGCCCAGGGTAGTGCGCACGCGCTCCACGTAGTCCTTGTCGAACAGGTTGTTGAGGTTCAGCTGCAGGTCCAGGGTCTCGCTGGCCTTGTAGCCCAGCATGGCGTTGTGCAGCCAGTACTCGTCCAGCTTGATCCGGTCATCGGACGAGGTGAGATTGCGCTCGCTGACGTAGCGCGTGCCATAGCCGACCCGGACATTGCCCGGCAGGTCGTAGGTGGTCCACAGGTTGAAGGAGCGTGGCGGCGTGTTGGCCAGCGCCTGCCCTACGCTTGCGATTCCCTTCGGCGTGTTGGCGTCCTTGCGGACTTCACTGTCGAGGAAGGTGAAGTTGGCGAACAGGTTCCACCGCTCGGTGAGCTTGCCGGTCGCCGCGAGTTCGAAACCCTGCACCCGGCGATCACCCGCCAGCGCCGTCGAGCCGTCGACCATGGAGACCCGCGCATTCTTCTTCTCCACCTGGAAGATGGCGGCATCCAGCTCCAGGCGACTATCCAGCAGTTCCCACTTGGTACCCAGCTCCCAGGTCTCGTTCTTCTCCGGGCCGAGCTTCTGGGTCGCCTCGCTGAGGCCCGAGCCCATGGTGGCGAGATTTTCCGCCGAGGGGTTGAAGGAGTTGCCCCAGGCCACGTAGAGGCGGCCGAAGTCGGTGGGCTTGAACACCAGCCCGGCACGGCTACTCAGGCGCTCGTCGCTGGAGCTGTAGCCCTTGGTGGTCCAGGCGCCCTTGGCCAGGCTGCGGTTCTCGGCATCGCCGTCCACCCAGTCGTAGCGCAGGCCCAGGCTCAGGTCCCACATCTCGTCCAGGGCAATGGTGTCGAAGGCATAGAGCGCCCGGTCGATCAGGCGCGTCTCGACCAGCGAGGAGAGTCCTTTATCGGTCGGCCCACTCCAGTAGCCGGGCGGGCTGGCCAGGTCGAAACCGCCATCGGGAAACTTGAGGCCGTAGGAATAGACGTCGCGGTCATAGGTCTCGCGGGACAGCTCCAGACCGCCGACGAAGGTATGGCCGAACCCCAGCGTGTCGAAGTCCGCCGTGAGGCTGGTCTGGCTGATCCACATCTTGCTGGTGACGTCGCGCCCATAGGCTTGCGGGCCCGCCGGCAGGTACTTGCCCGGCGGCAGCTTGTCGATATTGATATGGGCGGCGGAGATCACCGTGTCGCGGTGGATCTGGCTGTAGCGGGTGAGGCTCTGCAGCGACAGGTCGTCGTTGAACTGATGCTCCAGCTTGAGGGTGAAGGCGTTCTGGCTGATCTCTTCCTTGTCCAGGTTGCGAAAGCCGAAGTAAGCGTCGCGGCTGACGCCCGCCACCCGCTTGCCATTGATGATGGGCACGCCATAGTCGGGCAGGTTGTCGTCGGTCTGGTGGAAATAGCTCAGGGTCAGGCGCGTGTCATCGCTCAGGCCCAGAGCCAGGGATGGTGCCAGGCCCCAGCGCTGGCGCTCGATCTGCTTGCGGTCGGGCACGTCGTTCTCGTGAGCCATCAGGTTCAGGCGGAAGGCGCTGCCGTTGCCCACCTCATCCAGCGTCTGGTTGGTGTCCAGGGTCAGGCGGTGGTAGCTGTCGGTGCCCAGGCCCGCGCCGATGCGGGTGAAGGTTTCACCCAGCGGTTGCTTGGTGATCTGGTTGACCGTACCGCCGGTGGTGCCCATGCCGCCGAATACCGAGTTGGGGCCCTTGATCACCTCCACCTGCTCGATGTTGAAGGTGTCGGTGCGGTTGTTCTGCGCGCTGTCGCGCAGGCCGTCGATCTGCATGTTGGAGTTGGCCGAAAAGCCGCGGATGTTGATGCTGTCACCCGAACCACCGCCGCCTTCCCCGGCGTTGAAGGTGATGCCGGAGACATTGGACAGCACCTCGCGCAGGCTCAGGGCCTTCTGGTCCTGGATCACCTCCTGGGGCACCACGGTGATGGTCTGCGGGGTGTCCAGCAGCGGTACCGCGTACTTGACCGAAGACGAGCGCTCGACCTTGTAGGCCTTCTCGCGCTTTCCGTCGACCTTCACATTGTCCAGTTCCAGGGCCTTGCCCGGTGCATCGGCCATGGCATGGCTGCCGAGACCGGCCAGGGCGGTGCCAATGGCGGCGACCAGGAGGTTGCGCTGCGAAAGTCTGAGTGGTGCGGCTTGTTGTTCCATGAGAGTGCTCCCCAGTTGAATGGGGAGCGACTCTATTTAGGAATGATTATCAACAAAAGACAGCCGACGCAGGTTCGGAAATGCCCTTGGGGAGAGCGGAAAATCCCTACAAGCAAGACGCCGTATCTGTGGGGGCGAATTCATTCGTTATGTCTGCGTTAAGTGTTGGGATGTGGCGCAGAGGCCCGTAGGGTGGGCTTCAGCCCACCATCGGAGGTCAGCGTGGGCTAAAGCCCACCCTACAAGGCTGAGCCTGCGAAGCCCAGCGATGTGCAGGGTGTTGGGCCTCGCTGCGCTCGGCACCAACCTACGGAGTCCAGGTTGGCATCGCCCCACAAAGGAGAACACCGCCCGCCCTGGGCGCGCAAAGAACAAGGCCCGCCATATGGCGGGCCTTGTCCGAAGCGCATGCAGCCTTACAGGTAGAAGGCCTTCAGCGGCGGGAAGCCGTTGAATTCCACCGCGCTGTAGCTGGTGGTGTAGGCGCCGGTGGAGAGCCAGTAGAGGCGGTCTTCGGCGGCCAGGTTCAGCGGCAGGCCGTACTTGTAGTTCTCGTACATGATGTCGGCGCTGTCGCAGGTCGGGCCGGCGATGACGACTTCTTCCATCTCGCCCTTCTTCTCCACCCAGATCGGGAACTTGATGGCTTCGTCCATGGTTTCGATCAGGCCGGAGAACTTGCCCACGTCGGTGTAGATCCAGCGCTCGACGGCGGTGCGGGACTTGCGTGCCACCAGCACCACTTCGCTGACCAGGATGCCGGCGTTGGCGATCAGGGAACGGCCCGGCTCGAGGATGATTTCCGGCAGCTCGTCGCCGAAGTCTTCCTTGAGGAAGCGGATGATTTCCTCGGCGTAGGTTTCCAGGCTGTTGGTGCGCTGGATGTAGTTGGCCGGGAAGCCGCCGCCCATGTTGATCATCTGCAGGGTGATGCCGTCTTCTTCCTTCAGGCGCTCGAAGATCACCTTGACCTTGGCGATGGCCGCATCCCAGACGTCGATATCGCGCTGCTGCGAGCCCACGTGGAAGGACACGCCGTAGGGCACCAGGCCCAGCTGCTTGGCGAGGATCAAGAGGTCCAGGGCCATGTCCGGGTTGCAGCCGAACTTGCGCGACAGCGGCCAGTCGGCCGAGGTGGAGCCTTCGGTGAGGATGCGCACGTAGACCTTGGCACCCGGAGCGGCCTTGGCGATGTTGCGCAGGTCGGCTTCGGAGTCGGTGGCGAACAGGCGCACGCCTTTCTCGTAGAAGTAGCGGATGTCGCGGGCTTTCTTGATGGTGTTGCCGTAGCTGATGCGCTCCGGGCTGACGCCGGTCTTCATCACCTTGTCCAGCTCATAGATGGAGGCGATGTCGAAGTTGGAGCCTTTGTCGCGCAGCAGTTCGGTGATCTCGGTGGCCGGGTTGGCCTTCACCGCGTAGTAGACCTTGGCGAAGGGGAAGCAGCTGACCAGTTGATCGTAGGAATCGGAGATGGTCTGTTTATCGATCACCACGAACGGGGTTTCCTGCTTGTCGGCGAACGCCTTCATGCGCTGGAAAGTTTCGGGCGAGAAATAGTCTTCGACCTTGATCGACATGCGAGGGACTCCAAATGGCAAAACAAACGAAAGTTGTTAGGGGTGGCCCAGTCGTTGGACAACAGGCCTGAACGTCTGATCAGTTTCCCCACTTTGGTTCGCCTACTTCCCAAGGCATGTCGCCGAGGATTTTCAGTCGTTCCAGACTTCAAACCTCTCGTCGTCAGTACTTGAGCCGGATGGATCGTTGCCAGCATGGACGTTCGGGCGCGAACTTTAGGACCACAGGAACCACAGATCAATCAAAAATTGCCGCTTTGCCGCATCCCTTTGTCGCATCGGCAGTTGACTGTTTGGAATCCTCAACAAAACGTCATGGAATGCTGCACAGATGCGGATTTCAGGGTGATGACAGGGGTAGAGGTGCGTAGGGTGGATGTCGCTTTTTACATCCACCAACAGGGCCCGGCCGAACCCCGAAGGAGACACGCGCGCCCCGTACGCCCGGCGGCGCTGATCGGCCGCCCATTTCCCGCTATAATCCCGCGTTTTTCCGGGCCGTCCGCGCCCCGCCACCGACTCCAACGGGCACCAATCCATGACCATCCAGGCTGCCGAAGTCGCGAAACGCCGCACCTTCGCCATCATTTCCCACCCCGACCTTACCCTCTAGGTCAGGCTGCGACAGGCCCTGCCATATTCTCAAATAATCTACTGATTTTATTGAAGAATCTCCGGTCACCCGCGACAATCAAAGACATCCGAAGACAGGCTAAGCCACACGCTTTATGTACACGGCAGCGTACATAAATCAGCCCTTCGAGACCTTTGAAAAATTGTGTACGCACATCCGGAGGGCCCCATGGCGATCTCGGATACCTGGCTTAAAGCCAACAGCGGCAAGCCCCGCGCGGCGAGGGAAGAGAAGGCCGACCGCGAGGCCTTAAGCGTGCGCATCACCCCCAAAGGCAAAATCACCTTCCAGCTGCGCTACCGCTACGACGCGCGCCCCTGCCGTCTTGATCTTGGCACCTATCCCCTGATGTCACTCAAAGAGGCCCGCGCAGAAGCACAGCGCCTGCGTGCCCAGCTGGAGCAGGGACATGACCCCAAGGTGGTCAGGCAGCTGGAAAAGCAGGCGATCCTCCAGGCCGACTCCATCGAGTCCCTATTCCGGCAGTGGTATGCGTCCTACTGCAAAGGCAACAAGAAGGGGCACCACGAAATCCTGCGCTCCTTCGAGATTCATGTGTTTCCGACGATTGGCCATCTCCCGGCGGGCAAAGTCACCCTGCACGAATGGCTGGCTCTCCTGGAGCAGCAGGCGAAGGTCAGGCCCGGCATCGCCGACCGCATCCTGGTCAATGCCAAGCAGATGCTCAAATGGGGTATGAAACGCCAGCTCATCCCCAGCCATCCGCTCTCCGACATCAACGCCAAGGAAGACCTGCAAATCAAAAAGGTCGCGGGCTCTCGCTCCCTGTCCTATGAGGAAATCAGGTTCGTATGGAAGGCCATCGAGCAGTCGCGCATGGCGACCAAGAACAAGATTTTCCTGAAACTCTGCTTGATCTATGGATGCCGCAACGGCGAGCTGCGCGTCAGCGAGAAGGGGCATTTCGACTTCAAGGCGATGGTCTGGACGGTGCCTGCCACCAACCACAAGCTCGGCAAGAACTCAGGCAAGCCGCTCTTGCGTCCCATCACCCCGGAGACGGAGGCACTGATCCGGCAGGCCATCGACTTGAGCAAGGGCAGCGCTTATCTGTTCACCAACAGCGGCACGAGCACACCGATGGGGACAGGCGCGCCCCTGCAGTTGCCCTACAACATCATGCAGTGGCTGCGGCGGCACGAAAAATACGAGATGGCGCACTGGTCTGTTCACGACTTGCGAAAGACCGCACGGACGAATTTCTCGACGCTGACCGAGCCCCACATTGCCGAAATCATGCTCGGCCATAAGCTGCCAGGCAGTTGGCAGGTCTACGACCATTACGACTATCTGGCCGAGCAAAAAGAGGCTTACAGCGCCTGGTGCAAGCGCCTGGAAAGCCTGACGGGATTCTGTTGAAAAAGTAACTGCCATTCCTTGGCACCAACAGAATCGCGCTGTCATCGGGTATCGGAGCAGGCAGCATGATGGAACAGTTCTCTCACACCCGCGATCTGCGATAGCACTGTTCGCACAGACCTTGAGAAGTGGCAGTCAGCCGGTTCCAGCAGGCAGAAACCGGCCAGAAGCCGCCCGTCACGACAGGCCGCTATCGCCCTGATTTAGCTTGGACTATTAAAGCGTCTGAAGCTAAGAACATGCCTACCGAAGCCTTACCAATGCAATCGGCTATCAGCCTTGGCTGCATTGGTGCTCCGGTAATTCATCTACGTACCGGTGTAAGGCCGCGGCGGGCAGCGAGGATAGCGACATCCTTTGTGTTTGCGCTGTGGTTGATCCGCTCTAGAACATTTTGCTGCGTCTCGGGAGTCCAAAATATCCGCAGACGCTCGCGTGCCCGGGTTATTGCTGTGTAAAAGATGCTGTGCGTAATGTCGTCTTCGTTGGCATCGGTGATGACGACTTTGACGGAGTCGTATTCGAGGCCCTGCGCCTTGTGTATCGACACGGCGTAAGCAACTTGGAATGGTACGGTAGTGTTTAGCGAGTCATCGTCTTCGTCGCTAGTATTGAAGTCGTATACAGAGAAGCGCACAGTCGAGCCCTCTATCCATTCAAGCTCATCATTAGCTACGTCGAACTCGCTGAGCGCTCGATCAAGCTCTACGTCGAACTGGATCCGGCCACGAACGCTGTCGATGCCAACGATGCGACCCTTGAGGTTGTTGTAGATCACTGGTCGGAACCGCTCGGTCTCATGAAAGAGCACTGGGTCTCCAATCTTGTACGTGGAGACACGCCAGGTAGTCGCCGCGCCAGGATTGCTGGCCTGCAAAAATCGGTTGATATTGTTGATTCCATAGAGACCATCGTAGTTCAGGCACAGGATGATCTCATCCTGCCCTTGAGGCTCGAATAGCGTCTTGTCGAGCACACTGGAATACCCGTTGCGGGCCATGACCTCTGTGAGGTCATCTTCAATTGCGCGGACTTTATTCCAGAAACCTAACAGTGAGTCGTTCTTGGTTCTGAAGGGGGTTGTCAGCTCGAACACCGACGTGCTTGGAATAAATGATCGGATGATCTCGAACCAGTTGCCGAACTGGATCGACTCGATCTGGTAGACATCGCCAACCAATACAAGCAGCTTGAACGAGGTTTTCTCCACTACCTTGATGAAATCTGCATTGCTGACGGTGCTGCATTCGTCGATAACGAGAAGGTCGTACTCCGTGGTAGAGTCCTTCTTGCCAATCTGACTACTGATTGTTCGGAAGTCGGCGTTCTGCGCGGTCACTTTGCGTTTTAGGTTGTCGATCGCTGGGTTTGTGTGCGCCAGGAACAGCTTTCCCTTATCGTTGAAATAGTGAGCAATGTGGTCAACCATCGTTGATTTGCCAGTGCCGGCTGCCCCATAGATCAGTGCGACGCGCGATTGGCTGAACAACTGCTTGAGAGCATTCTTTTTTATCGGGTCGTCGATTCGACGAGGTGTTTCATCGAGCCAGCGCTCAACGGCCTGAGTGAAGCCTTCGATCCTCGACGAGGAGTATTTCTGAAGCACCTCAACGATGGAGACAGTCTCGTTCTCATACCCACGGACGAAGACGTGCCCTCTGTCGAGCAGGAGTTGGCGCTCCGTATGCTTGTAGTAGAGCCTCATGTTGTAAGTCGAGATCAATCCACTGACATCTCCGAACGCCTCAAGGTCAGCCACGGGTGTGTAAAGGTTTCCGTGACGTTCCACGTTGTTCTTCGCGCGTCGAGCGAGCAATTCATGGATCCTTCCAGTCGTATCAAGGCTTTCGACTAGGTCCCAGTACCGCGGATTGTGGGAGGACAACGAGGTACAAAATGGCATAGTGTCAAAGGGAATGCAGCCGTACCGAAGCTTCAGTCCAGAAAGAACGCGACAGCCGTTTCGGTCGTACTGCGACTTGAGTATCTGGTTCTGCATCCGCAGCATGAGATACCGAAGGACGTTGTGGCCCGGAGCTCGCGACCTCACGATCCAGCGCGCTTTGTCCAGTACAGGGAAGATCAGCGGCTGTGCACCGCCAGCCGTAGCCTCTGCTCTTGCCGCCGCGTAGCTGCCGTCAGGGATGTCCAGAAGATCAAGCAGACTGCCTGAACCAGCCGTCAGCCGATACATCAGGTAGCGATACTCCGTCGATGCGGCTCGCACTTTAGAGGCTAAGCCCAGAAGACGCGCGAAATTGTCGAACTCGCACGGACGGATTGAAACTTCCCACTCGCTGATGATCGTGATCGGCATGCTCTGGCCGAGGACCTCGATCGAATCCCGCCGAAGCGTCAACATGGCGGCGTACTTATCAGTCATGTCGATATCAGTGAAGGCGATGATGCGGTCGAACTTGTTCACCTTGTTTATGGCGCGATAGAGGGTAGCCTCGTAGTAAATCCGACCGGAGATGAAAAACGGGCGTGTTTTATGTATGTAGTATCGATCTCGTGGGTTGTTGTCCGTCTGGGATAAGCGAGCCAGCTCAATGCGTCCAGCAATCTTCTCGTGGTACTCCCGAAGAGATGGATCGAGATCGACCGGAAAGTCCTCAAGGTTTGCCAGTATGGCCAATCCACAGCTGTCTCGAAGCAAGCTGCGGATGCGGCAGAGGTACTCGTAGTACTTGAGCATCAAACGCTCGGAAGTGTCCCCGTCCAAGGTGTAGTGAGAGGCACTTTGCTGGATCAGATTGTGGAACTTACCGAGAAAGTTGAGCTTTCCATTGCTCTTGACGAAAGCCAGCCCCGGACCAACCGCAGCGTAATTAAATTCGGCATCGGGTGAGCCTGTATGGAGACGAACTGCTACACCCTCAACTAGGTTCCGGAGCTGAGCGAGCACGTTCTGCGAGAGCAGTGCCCGCTGATCCGCGAGCGATGCAATATTTCGACAAATCGCCTCGGCGGCGTACTGGATCTGCTTCGTGACGGTAGCCATCAGTCCCCTCTCGCTCAAAAGTACACAGGAGTCACCACAATTGCATTTTCATGAGGCTTTCCCTGATCTCAGGTATAAGGAAGGTGAAGAGCTGATTGAACTGATCGTCCGGTTGATAGGCTTTATCCTTCGCACGTATACCAGCTCGAATCTCTGCACGACGCTTCGCCCAGGTACCTTTCTTATCCTGCTGATCAAGTGTCTCGTTCCAGCCGAAATCCCTGAGTGTCCAGCCAAACGGAAGTAGAAAGGGCTTGTAGTATTCAAAGGCGGTGTTGGTAACGTTCAGAAGGCGATCATGGCGGTAGCCCACTGGTCGACCGTATCTCGCACTCAACATAATCGACACCACGCCATGGAATGGCCCTTGCCAGTAAGACCTTGGGAGCTCGAGATCAGGGAGCGCGTTTTTCATGCGTTCCCGCAACTCAGTCCAAGCGACATCCGCTTCTCTACTTTCTTCTGCACCGAATTCCAACCAGAACTGGTGAAAGTCTTGGCGCATGGAGTCCAGGCTTGAAGACGCCTCCAAGGCGTCTCTTTCGGCTTGGTAGTCGAAGAAGTACACGAGTTGGAGATCTGGCTGGATCGTCAATTGATCCAGGAATACTGGCTCGGTGCGCCATTCGTTTTCGATCTGGCCATTAATCATGCGTGGCCTAGCAAACCAACAGTCGAGGGCCATCCTGCCACTGGACTCTGAGCGCGCCAGGGTGGCGTCGTTCACGATGAACACGTTGTGGTTGTTGAGGTAGAGGATGTCTTCTTCAGCCGTACGTGTTTGTGCGGGGTCGAAGCTTTGGAAGACCCAAATCACTGCACCTGAGTTGGCTCGGTAAAACTCTCGCCGGCCTACGATCTCCGTCAGGTAGGTGGTTGAAAGCTGTACTTCAAATGCGATCCTTTTCCCAGCCCGTTCCACCTGTACATCTGGTTTGCGCCAGGTCGCACGATCTGCCAAGCGCAGTCCTTTCCAAACCTTTTCGACTTGAGGGGCCGAGCAACTCTTATCCGCCAGCAAGCTGTCCCGGATGATGCCTTTGAGCCGGATGTGAGCCTGACTTTCCTTCTGGGCGTTGTACTTGATCCTGTTAATCTGATCAGGGCTCAGCTTTCCCTTCGTCGAAATAGAACAGCCGGTTTCATTCTCGATCGATGGATGGTGGCGAAAGTGAAAGCAGCGCTCCTGGGTGCGCACGAGAAGGAGCGGCGAGCTGCAGAGTTGGCAAACCAACCAAGGCTCGTTCGGGTTGATCACGAAACGAGAGGCCAGCTTGTTCCTGTCCTGGATGACGAGCGACAGTTCGCGCATCAGGAACTCCGGAAGCTTGATTGGCTCCCCGGTATCCAGATTCATCACATCCGTCAATTGCATCTTTTGGGTTGGCTGAGCGAACTCTAAAGTCCGCACAGTTTGCTCTGCTGCTTCCTTTCTCACTGGACTCTACTCAGTTTTTGAGCATAGAACTAATGGGCTTGGTCTTCGGTACGTTGATAGGAATGAGTTGCCGGGGGCGCATCAGCCTTGCTGCTTGAAAGCCTTCATTAGCTTGTCAGGGACAAAATAGAGGTCACCTCGCGCTCTCGAGCAGGCCACATACAGCTTGTTCCGCGTCTGCGGATTGGCTTCATGTAGCGTCCCTGCCAGATAGCGTTTCCAGATGTCGACACCCATCACGATACAGACGTCCTTGAAGTGATCCATACCCTTGCTCGCTCCCCAGTTCTCGGAGTGGCATCCGTACTTGGAATGCTCACGCAAAAACAGCTTCACGATGGATGCGTCAGCGTGCAGTGTGTTGGCCTGGTCTTGGTCGTTGACAGTAATGATCTCGCTGTCCCGCTCTTCATGGGCACCCATTGCGATTTGCAGCTGCGTGCTGATGAAGTCGCAAACGGTAGTGCCGCATCGCCAACTGCGACTGAGCGTCGTCTTGTCTACCGCGATGCCCGCATTACGAAAGCGCTTCTCGTACTGAGTGATGTCGTCGTGCAGGCTGCCGTTTACCGCTCCGTCTCTGCTGGTGTCAAAGGTGTGTTGATGGAAATCCCCGACGAAGGTCATTCCGATCTTTGCCTGCGACATCTGCAGGAGCAGATTGAAGTCGTGACCTGCGAAATCTTGCACCTCATCGACATAAAGCCAGTCATAGAAGCGCTCCAGCCGGGCTCGCACGGCAGGTAAGCAGCCCTCAACTTCCAACAGTTTTGCCAGGCGATTGTGATAAAGCCTACGGCTGCCATCACGGTAACGATTGATATCGGTGGTGGCGAGCCGCCGATCAGGTGGGCGTCTGAAATTCAGGCCTCGGGTTCCCAATTGCAATTGCATCAAAGGGCGATAGCAGAACCCATGCAGGAACGAGAAATAGGTCATGAGCGTGATGTTGGCTGGGATCACCCCGAATTTTTGAATGATCCTGTTACGCAGATGACGGTGATTATTGTCCGTGTAGGTAATGATCAAGGCCCGCCGGTCGAGGCCGAGCCGATCAATCACCAGGCTCGTTTTTCCGGATCCTGCGACGGCAAAAATTACGCTCTTATCCATTCGATCGCTTCCTGGATGTACTTCGGTGCGATCAAGCCGTCAGCTTTTTTGGTCAGCAATTCAAAGGCGACGTCGGCCTTGTTTTTGAGCATGTAATCCTGCACGGTCAGTGTTTTTCGACCAGCTGCAAACAGGTCGTCGCAGGTTTTCTGATTGTCCAGGTACAGGCCGATCTCGAATGTCCTTCGCGCAGGATCTGGGTCGGCAAAAATTTGAGCCAGGTCGTACAGGTCGTCCTTGTAGTTCGCGACACAGTTCTGTTGATAGTCACCGTCGTTGTCCCGAATGGCGGCGACTTTGATGTTCAGCAGCTTGCCTAACTCCAAATAGCGTTTAAAGCTTGTGCCACCGATCGAGATGATGTGAACGTCATCGGCTTGGGGGGTATTGCCTGCGTGCTGCTTGTAGAAATGCTCCATGAGGATGAACTCTGCATCCCCCTCGACCAAAATGACTCGCCCGGAAAGTGCGAATTCGAGGACGTTGTTATCTGGCGCTTTCATGAAGAAATTGGCGGTAGGCTCTGACAGATCTTTCAAACGCCCAGCCTTTTGCCCAGTTCCCAGCAGCAGCGCGTGACGTAGATCCAGACGTGCGCAGATGTGGCTGCTGTGAGTCGCGATGAACAACTGGGTGCCCGCAGTGTTCCCGAGTCGCTCAACAAGCCGCTTCATGTTGGTATGGCTCAGATGGTTCTCAGGCTCTTCCAGTAGCAGCGCGTGTAGCCCCCCTTTGGCTTCGTGCTTTTGCAGTGCGAAGTTGGTCTTGATGAAGCACTGCTCCCCCTTGCCGCGATTCTCGATAGGGATGCCACCCTTGGTGATCACCAAATCTGTTTCCAGGTTCGAGCGGACGCTGGTTCGCAAGGCGAACTGATAGTCTCCCAGTGCTTCGTTCAGAACCTTGAGGTTTTCTCGCCCAAAAGTCTCTTTCCCTTGGCGGTACTGATTTTCGAGACGGAAGCGATCAGGCACCTCGGTATGGAAGCCGAATACCGCACGAGTGTATTCGCGGGCGGCGTATTCGGTGTCGATCCGAGAGCTGTCGATCATTAGGTGTTTGACTGGACGCCTATAGCTGACATGAGGCGCACCAGAGAAGGTCGAGAACTGAACGGTGTAATACTCGTAGGGAAAACTGTCCTTGTTAGATTTCAGCAGCTCAACGATCGTCGGGCCGAACTCTTCGAACAAGGGAATTATCGACATGCGCAGACCGTCTGTTTGCGTCCCCAAAAGGTTTTGAGTGCCGTAAAACCCCTGGTCATCTCCCTCTTCGAGGAACACGTCGACGATGACTTGTGGAAGCCGGTCAAGGGTGAGTGGGCCTGCCAGGAATTTCTGCACGGCGCCTTGATTGAGCAGCGCCTCGTAGCCGATGGTTTCCACCCGGCCGCGGCTCGCACTCAGTGTCAGATCCAGGGCCAGCAGCACACTACTTTTGCCTGTCTCGTTATCTCCAATCAGCACGTTGGTGCCCGGGTCGAACTGAAGTGTTAGGGCATCGAAGCTTTTGAAATTTTCGAGTACTACCTTTTTGATAGTAGGCATGTTCGTTCCTTCTAGCCTGAGTAGTGCGGGCGAAGCTCCCACTTCATCCCTGAGCAACTGATATGGCGTCAGCGTAGGTAAGCTATCAATTTGCCACCAAGGCAAGCAACCCTCTGACCGGCCGCTTTGACCGATCTCTGCCCGTCGTGACCGACAGAAGTCGCCCCATAGCGCACACTAATTAACGATAAGCTAAGGGGCGGGCTTTAGCTCGTCCCAGCGAACGAAGTGCGCAATTTGAGCGACTTGTCAGCACCGCTTACGTGCCAATCCGCCATTCGGGGGCTACCCACTCAGATCTCCAGTCGAGTTCCTCAGACATGGCTGCAATCTGACCATACTCCTCAAAGTATGCGTTGACTATTTTCTTATCGGTTATAAATAACGCATTCTCAAGAGACATGGTTGCATTTTTGGTTAGATTAAATGAGCCCGTCCAAACAGCATATGGCGTGACGGTCTCAATATCATGATCCTCTGTGCCTTCTTCCACCCTAGCAAATATCAAGAATTTATTGTGCATGCGTGGGAAGGCAGGTTTCTTTTCGGAGTTATGGTTCCCTACACACCTGACGGGATCAATGGATGGATCGCTACAGACAGATACAGAGCTTAGGATATTGCTGAATGAATATCTGGTTAAGTTGCATTTGAGTGATTTATATTTGGTGCGCAATGTTTTTTTAAAGTCACTCCTAGAGCCGACGTCGGGGCGCAGGAAATCCTCTTTTTGCACCACGATGGAGACGTTGTTCAGCTCGGCTAGAGCGTCCAGTATTGAGTAACTTGTTAGCCAGGCGATGGCGCCGAATACCGCATCAGACTCTTTAATGTGTTGCAGTAATCTTTCTTCTATATTTCTAAAGTACACGGTTACGCCGGAGCTCGAAGCTGTACTGTTATCAGTAAAGTTTTTGTCGTAATTTCCGTCATTTTCGAGCTCGAATTTATTTAGGTCATCCATATTTTTACAGAGCCCCAGCATTGAAAGCGTTTGGTTAAGGGTTGGGCCTTAGCTCGCCCCAGTAGGCGAGGGCCTGGTTTTAATTAATTGTTATGGCTTGCTCAATTTATCTTCGGCTTTTCTTTTGTCGCCGTTGAAATTAATAGCGGAGTTGCAATACCTAAGTGCACCGCCATAAATTCGTTAACATTGACTCCAGCTTTCTGGTAGAGCACAACCGTTGCTCCGCCAAGCAGAACCATTACGCTAGTCACTAACCAATAGAATGGAGAGACCAGCCAAGATGGCTTTTCTGATTCCTGGGCATGCCTAAGATTATAAAGGGCAAGTATCTCAGGTAACGCTCCACCGATGACTCCGTAAATAGCGGCTTCCTGCAAAGTCATTAGTCACTCCCAAGCTTGTCCGAGTTCATGGCCCGAAAAGCAGTGAAAATGTCTTTTAGAGCGGATCGTTTTTTCTTCAGAGTGTAAAGCGTATCTCCTGACCTCGTTCTCATTACGGACTGCCGAACTCTAGGATCAGTTTCAAGTACAGTTTTTACCTCTTGAACTGGTCGACTGATTTGTCTCGCAATTCCCTCCGCGGTTCTGTAATCCCATTTCTCATCTTCGAGTGCTGTTATCACAAAACTGCCGGTACTTGCGTCGCGAGAGGGTTTGTTGCTTCTTTTGGATTTATGTCTGCTCATGATTTCCTGCTGGGCATATCTATAAGTAGATGACACAAATGGAGTAATGCTTTGCGCTACCTGTGCCTGATAACGTTCCTTGTTCACGCGCAAATCCCTGTTTGGCTTGAGTGTGGCACCAGAAACGCGACATGAGGCGAGAAGGAAAATCGAGATGGCTTTTGTGCACATTACGGAGTCAGTAGCAGCGTGTCCACGGTCGGCCGGTTTCTGCCGGTCGTAACCGGCAGAAGTCGATCGTTTGCAGGCATCTGACTGGGGAGAGCGATGTGCCCGCGAATAAGCAGATAGTAGAGTGGCTGAGTAGCCACTGCTGGAAATACGAGCTCAGCGCAGCAGGGAAGCCGGTTGTAGCGCGAATCTATGCCTGCCTTCGGCTCGCTGGCGTCAAACCCAACACTGCGACCGCCACGACTGAACCGTGGAACCAGCACCTCTAACGCGTGAAGTAAAGCGCTAAAGCCATCAGCTTAAGTAATTCGGTAGACATGCTGACGGGGCGAGTTCCGAGGCTTTCTTCTAGGGTCTGCTATTGGTGGCGTAATCCTGTATTCAGGCGGCCATTGGCTCTCTAGCCATGCCTCAAACCGCTTTAGGCTGTAGAACCAGGTCGAGCCAATCTTTTGGCAAACCTCTCGCGGGATCTGCCCACGGCTCCTGCGCCCCTGGATGGCGCGCTGGGTTATGCCCAAGTGCTCGGCCATCTGTACCTCGGTCAACATGTCGGGAAGACTCTCCCTGCTGCGCTGTTCAAACAGCCCAGCAAGCGTTCCGACAGTCTCACTCATCTCCGCCAGCTGTTTCTGCAGTGACCTGAACTGCTCGACGATTGAATCTGGTTTGGGCATCGCTATCGCTCCTGAGTCTCTGTCCTGCTGTTCGATCTCTCCAAAGCCTAGGCCCTGACCGCCATGATTCGCTGGAGCGGGCTGCCGGGCGGAATGCTATGCCGATCATACCTGGCAGACAGAGACTCAATCAGTCGTGCAACCCCAAGGAAGAATTACATCTTTCCCTTTCGCGCTGCTCCCAGCAGGACACCTCATCTACATCCCAGAGATTGAAACTTCCGACGTGCTTCATGCACGGCGAAGGAAACGGGTTAATAGCACGCTTCATGCGCCGAAAAAGCGTTCGGCTAGAACATCGGAAGCGATCACAGAGATCCTGCGTGGAATAGTACGCAACCATGGCACACCCCCTCTAAGGAGCATGGAGAGAGGGTACCTAGAGCCCTATGGCAGATCTCCTCTCGCTTTCCTCGTAAAGCTTGAAAAGCCAGGAGCGAGGCACGGCGCAGTCAGCATTGAAAAATACACAACCTTAGAATGTAAAAATTAAGAAATTATAAACCTCTCAAGGCTTACCATAGAGATATTGAGGAAAACCTTACTCATAACTCAGAAGAGATTTATGGAATGCAGATCATAATCAAAGGGGAGATGACGATTGCACAACTGCGCCAGGCATTCTATGAAAAGCTCTCGGAGCTTGAACAGGATTACGGCGTAAAACACTTAAAGGGTGCCACACTGTACGTAACCCCCGTCAATGAGTTTGGTGAAGAAGTTGTGCCGCGCAACAGGTGCGGCCAACCGGTGAATAAGCTGCACAGCACCGGCCCGTACAAAAGCGCCGCCGATGACTTCAAAATCTGAACAAGACTTACTCGCGTCAACCAGTACAAAGGGAGGTTAATACCATCATGGAGTTCCCTCGTTACGTGAACCTAGAGCAGGCCAGGAACCTACTCGCCGAAAATGGCATAGAACTTACACATCGGCAGCTCAAGCGAGCCGCCGATCCGGATGCGCACGGCAAACGCAAATTACCCTTCTTTGTTGATCCCATCGACAGACGCTTGAAAATCGACAAAAACCTGCTGGTCGAAATTTATACCACCTGCCAGATTAACGCCCAGAATAACGCGCATATAACCCCTCAAAACCTGAAAGGAGTATTTGACCGGAGCCATTAAATACTATAGTTAGAATCATGCCCGACATTCGCAAAAGATCAGGAACAAAAGGAGTCGTCTACCAAGTCAGGTACGAGGATAAATCTTCCGCTACGGGTTACTCCTACAAGTCATTTCCGCTTAGAAAAGAAGCCCAGGCGTTTATTGAAAATCTCTCTACCGTTAAGCAACTGAACAGACAGATTAAAAGCCTGGACGCAGCCGTAGATACCTGGCTAAACATCTGTGAAAGCGAGGGAAGAGACGGCAGAAAACCCGTATCCAGAGCCGTAATAAAGCTCTATACCCAGCGCGCCCGGATCATCAAAGCCTATGACTGGGGGAAAGCCTTACAGGAAATTACCAAACCCGATGTCGTCGCCTTCCGCAGTTGGCTCCTGAATCAATACAGTCGCGACCAGTCGAGAAAGGTACTGAGTTCACTGCACTCCGTACTGCTGGAAATGATTAGCCGCGGCCATATAGGCCACGACCCGGCGATGGGGGTGCGCATCCAGTCAGAAACAACCCCGATAGAAATCCCCAGCCAGGAAGAGGTCAGGACGATACTCCGTGCTGCCGACGCCCTGGCCACATCCCGGCATTCGCAGGTGCGAGAAGCCTGGAAGCGTTATCGCCCCATGATCTACCTGGCGGTAGCCTCTGGCATGCGCCCCCAGGAGTATGTCGCCCTCCCCCGCCGCGACGTTCTGAGTAACGGCATCCGGGTCAGCCAAGCCATGGACCGCTCCGGAAAAATCGGGTCCCCGAAAAGTCGCGCCGGGCATCGCACCATCGATGTCGGGCAGGAAGTTATCCAAATGATCCTGGACTTCACGGGAGACGAGGGCAGCCCCGACAACCTGGTTTTTGGTACCCGTACCGGCAAGCCCATGCAGCTGGTGCCATTCCGGGCCAGTGCCTGGAATCCGCTGATGAAAGAAGCCGGCTTAATGGTACCGAATGCAGACACAAGCGAAGCCCAGCCGAAGTACACCCCTTACGCATTGAGGCACTTCTTCGCGTCCTCCCTGCTCATGAAAAATTGCGACATCAAGTATGTCCAGTCGCAAATGGGACATGCCCGCGCCGGTCTCACCCTAGACACCTACGGACACCTGATCTCCGTCAAGGACGATGCGCGCTCCGCCACTACACGCGGTTTAGTCGGTGAATTACTGAGCGCTTAAGCCGACTTGTGGCAAATCTGTGGCCGACAACATCTACCCCATTGAAAAGCAATAACAAAAATCAGCCTTCCAAGCTGGCTATGAGGGTTCGATTCCCTTCACCCGCTCCATCAATTAAATCAATCACTTAGCGACAACAAAGATCAAAGAAAGATCGAAAACGGGCATTTTTTCCACAAAATGCCGCACGCTGAAATCCGCAGAAATCTGCCGTTGTCTGAATTGATCGCTCTGAGTTTGTGGCGAGTCTTGTGGCAAGCTTAGTAGCCGTCTGTCTTGCGGTAGCTCGGGTGGATAACACCAAGATGAGGCCACCTCACCCCCTGACAATTAGCGAGCGAATGCTAGGTTCCAATATCCGGTAAGCGAAAATGCGCCAGCGGTGTCAAACCCGCGAGGCAGATAAGGAGGCTCCATGGCGACCAAGGCGGTGTTCGTTGGCATCAATAAGCAGCTCGATCCAACCATTGATGAGTTGACCGGCGCTATGCGCGACGCGCTTGCCCTCTGGGCGCTCTTTACCGACACACTACCGGACCTGAGCGCCAAGCTGCTGATCGACCAGGAAGCCACGAAGGAGACTGTTTCACAGGCCATCCTGCAAACGCTGGCCGACGCGACAGACAATGATGTTGTCATAATTAGTTTTGCCGGCCACGGTTCGCCCGATGGATGCCTAGCATTCTACGACACGCTACGCTTGGATCTAACCAGCACGACGCTGCCTATGGCCGTTCTTGCGGATGCCTTCAAGGCAACCCGCGCTCGCGCTGTCCTCTTCGTCCTTGACTCATGCTTCAGTGGTCACGCTCCCGCCCGCGTCCTCGACGTTGAGGCGAGGCCACGTAATGCCTTCGCTCTGGAAAGCGTGTCCGGTGAAGGCCGTATCCTGTTGGCGGCCTGCACCTCCACGCAATCGGCATGGGAACAGCCAGGAACTGGCCATGGCCTGCTGACCAGCGCGGTAATCCAAGCAATGACTGGGGCCACATCCGAGCAGGTGAGCTTCCCGGCCATCGCCGATGAAATCATTCAGCTCACGCGTGTCGAGGGCGAACGGATCGGCGTTACGCAGACCCCCGTGTTTCTGGGAAGCGTGCAAGGGGGACTCGTTTTTCCACGCCTCCTGCGCGGTCCTAACTATCAGGCCGCTTTTCCCTCGACCGATATTGTCCGGATTGATGGGGCCTTTGAAGAACTGCTCGCGCACGGATTCCCGCAGAGCATTGTCGATCAATGGACCGAACGGTTCCCTGAGGGGCTCAATGCGCTGCAGCTACGTGCGGTCAACGAGTTCGGCGTTCTTGCCGGGCGATCCCTTCTAACTGTCGCGCCAACCAGCTCGGGCAAGACGATGATCGGCGAGCTAGCTGCTATCCAATCCGTTCTCGCTGGCAAAAAAGCAGCATTCTTACTTCCCTATCGCGCCATCGTTGCTGAGAAGTTCGAAGAGTTCTCTGCGCGATACGGAGAGGCCGGCCTGCGGGTGATCCGCTGTACAGGGGATGCCACAGACAGCGTCGGGGAAGTGATGGCGGGTCGCTATGACCTCGCCTTCTTCACCTATGAGATGTTTCTCAATCTGACTCTCGGCGCACCGCATTTGCTCAACCGCCTCGGGTTGGTGGTGGTTGACGAGGGCCAGTTCATTACCGATCCCCGACGAGGCATCACGGTCGAGCTAATACTTGCCATGCTGCTGCGTGCGCGTTCGCGCGGCGTCAGTCCTCAGCTGCTCCTGCTTTCCGCCGTCATCGGCCAGCTTAATGGATTCGACCGATGGCTAGATATCCCCGTACTGCTTTCCCGCGAACGTCCAGTGCCCCTCATCGAGGGCGTTCTTGACCGTCAGGGCACGTTTCAATTTGTCGATGTCGACGGCACGACCAAGACCGAGGTCCTGCTACCTCGTCATACCATCGTGCAACGGCAAAATAAGCCATCGTCGCAAGACGTCATCGTGCCTCTTGCGCAGCAGTTGGTCGCGAATGGCGAAAAGCTAATCGTCTTTCGCAACGTGCGTGGCAAGGCCCAAGGCTGTGCCCGCTATCTGGCCGCCGCCCTTGGCAAAGCCCCCGCAGCTGCGGCATTAGATGCCTTGCCCGAGCAAGGCCTGACGGCGGCGTCCCAGGATTTGCGTATCTGCCTGCAAGGCGGCACGGCTTTTCACAACACAAACCTTCTGCGCGCAGAGCGAGAGGCAGTGGAGCAAGAGTTTCGCAGCGCCGATGGCGGTATCCATGTGCTCGCCTCGACGACCACGCTGGCCGCAGGAATCAATACACCGGCCTCTACGGTGATCCTCGCCGAAAACGAGTTCCTCGGTGAAGACGGGCGGCCCTTCACCATCGCCGAGTACAAGAACATGGCGGGACGCGCAGGACGTTTGGGCTTCAATGAGACCGGCAAGGCCATCATCCTCGCAGATACGCCCATTGAGCGCGCCCAGCTATTCAGACGCTATGTGCAGGGTGTTCCAGAAGACGTTGTTTCCTCCTTTAGGGTCGCAGATCTTTCGACCTGGGTTCTGCGGCTCCTCAGCCAAGTACGCGGCATGAGAGCTGCTGAAATCCCTGGACTTCTCATCAATACCTTCGGCGGTTATGCCGCATCCCGCGCCAACCCGGCTTGGGTGCCAATGGTTGAGCAGCATATTTCCCAACTCGTTGCGCGCCTACTGCAAGCTGGACTTGCCGAGGATGAAGAAGGAATCATTCATCTAAACTTGCTCGGCCAAGCTGTCGGGGCCTCGTCCCTGTCGTTTGAGTCCGGCCTGCGCCTTGTTGAACTGTTGCGTGGCCTCGATGTTGCGACTACCCCGGCGACGCACATCCTTGGCTTAGTGCAGGTACTTGATGAGTTGGGGGCTATCTATACCCCAATTATGAGGCGAGGCAGCTCCGAAGCCGTGCGGATCAACGACGCTATCCAACGCTATGGACAAAACTTGCCGCGATTCCTGCAGCGCTATGGTGCTGATGAACACGAGGTCTGGCGGCGTTGCAAGCGGGCGGCGATCCTGTACGACTGGATTGAAGGTGTTCCAATCGACGTTATGGAGCGCCACTACACAACCAATCCGTATCAAGGCTCAATCAGCTACGGTGACATTGTGAGCATCGCTGAAACGACGCGCTTCCATTTGCGCTCGGCGCATCGCATTCTTGCCGCGCTGTTTCCGGAGCAGCCGGTGTTCCTCACCGCAATTGATGAATTGTTAATCCGCCTTGAAGCCGGGATTCCCGTACGCGCTTTGCCTCTCCTGGAGCTTCCCGTGCCATTGAGCCGGGGCCAGAATCTTTCTCTTCTTGAAGCAGGAATTTTGAGTCCAGAGGCAGTAAACGCTCTGCCGCAAGCTGAGCTCGCCGCCCTTGTCGGAACAATCAGCGCGGCGCGCTTAAAGACAGCCTCCGATACTGCCGCCATCCGGTAGTCGGCACCAGACGCAGTTGCCTAACGGCTTCAGTGCCTTTGGTCGCCCATCTCATACGCAAAAAACCAGTCGGCTTGTCACTTTTTGCGTATATTTTGGGTAGTTCTAGGGCAAGTATTAATAAATGCTTACGCTTCCAAGCTGGCTATAAGGGTTCAATTCCCTTCACCTGCGCCATCAGTTAAATCAATGAGTTAGACGAGTAACCGGGAAACAAAACGGCTTATTGGGCCGTTTGCCACAGAACGCCATCCGCAGAAGCCCCCCAGAAACCTGTCATTGTCCGCACCACACGTTTTGAATTTTTGGCGAGCATGTGGCGGATCTCCTTACAGCGTTAGATGTTATTTCGTATCTGGGGCATGGGGCATGGTGTCCCACAGGGTCCCGAGTGACGGTATAGCCCCGGCGCGGAGGCATCCAGAGCGAAGCCGAGCACACCGTTCAGCAGCACCATGGCCATGAGTTCGGAATAGACCAAGTGCTCGTTGGTATCGAGGATTTAGTAACCGAGGCCCGCGCCGGCGACGAGCATTTCGCACGTAACACTCAATCAGCGTCAATACCTTGTTGAGTTCTGCGAACGCGAGACAGAAGACTGTTTCTCTATGCTGGCTCTGCACGAGAGACATAGGTTCGTTACAGCAGGACGGACCGTCGTCCGCTTTCGGCCGATTCTCTTGAAAAAGTAGCTGAACCCTCATGCCACCGGCAGGCAAGCATGGGGACAGGCAGCATGCTGGGACGGTTACCGGGCTGGTAACCACTTCGGGCACACGGTTCCAGAGTTCGTTCACCAGCTGCTGGCTCGCAAAGAGTTGGAAAGTCGTTGTGTCGGGACTCAAGGGAGCATAGGCCGGTCAATTATTGACACGGCTTAGCCCCTTGGTCTCCGGGCAACTAGATAGTTGAGTATCTGGAAGGCAAGTACGCAGCGGGGATTTGCTCAACACCTAGCAGGTGATCGCGCAACATGGCTCCCGTAGTTGCGGCGAGGGTCAGGCCAAGATGCCCGTGGCCTGTGGCGAAGAACATACCCTGTACCCGATCCGATGGCCCAATTACCGGCACCGTTTCCGGCACGGAGGGACGATTACCCATCCACTGCGTCATCGACTCGGTATTTAGGGGGCCAACCATGTCCTCGGCCCGCTCAAGCAGCATCTGCGCCCGCCGATAGTCGGGCTCAGCATTGCGGCTGGCAAGCTCCACGGTACCGGCAATTCGCACTCCACCATTGGCCATCGGGAGGATCACGAAGCTCTCACTGTGATTCATCAAGTATTGCTTAAGCGGTTTGGAGGCTTTGGGCAGAGTTAGGTGATAGCCGCGCTCACTCTCCAATGGCAAAACTTGCCGCTCAGGCTTGGCGAACTCATCACTCCATACGCCGCTGGCGATAATCACATTTGGTGCTCTCAGCTCGATTCCATCGGCCAACTCAACCCCACGCACGCGGCCGGACTGGCGAAGGACGGTTCGGACCTTTGATTGCACAAAGCGCCCCCCCTCGCGCACGAACTGGCTGAACACACCAAGGCTGAAAAGGTAAGGATCGTCAACGTGGGAAAAATCTGGGATGGAGACTGCCTGGTTCCACGTTGGCAGTAGGTTGGGTTCCAGATTGCCTACCTGCTGCGGCGTGCATTTTTCCCACCGCACACCATGCCGGCCACGCAGTTCCCAATTGCTCAGGTCCGCTTCCAACTCGTGGCGCGACGCGTACAGCATCAGCGCTCCGTAGGGCCGCCACATTGAAGTCAACCCGCAATGTTCGATAAGCCGCTGCCAATCGGCCCGAGCGCTTCGGAGCAGCACAGCCAAGTCGATAGTCAGGCACTCGACCTTACTAGGTCGGCCTGCAAGCACAAACCGGGTAAGCCAGGGTGCAAGTGTCGGTAGATGGCGCCAGCGCACAGCCAGTGGTCCTCTGCTGTCGAATAACCATTTCGGGACTTTGAGTAGTGTCTGCACATCTGCCAGCGGCAGCACTTCCGAAATGGCAATGGCTCCAGCGTTACCCGAGGACGCGCCGCTAGCGGGGGGATTTTGATCTACCAGCACCACATTCATCCCCGCCATGCGCAGTTGAAGGGCGGTAGCAATACCAACCACTCCCGCGCCGACGACAACGACATCCGCTATTTCAGTCTCAGCCATTGGCAAGCTCCGACACAGCAGCGGCACAACGACCTGCCGCGAGATCCCAAGCGGCGCACCCGACACTCTTGAACAGACGGGGACGGGTGACATCGATCTTCCCATCAAGTGCCTGGGCAAGGCTGGATACGGTGGACCAGTCCACACCGGCCTGGATTAGATCACCCGCCTCGTGAGGAGCGCCAACTGGATCATCTACATACAATTGGCTGTCCTTAACGCAAGCCGGTGCGAACTCAACCATATCAGGCTTGAATGCACCTACACCGATTAACAGGCGCTCGGGCGTTACTGGCTCGGAGTAAATGGGCGAAGTGCTGCTGGTCACAGTAATCACCACCTGAGTGTCGGGGTGTACACGTCCCTGCCTCGGATTCAGCGTCAGAGGTAGTTGGTTGTGTTGCTGGCAGAAGCGGGCAGTTTTATCTGGGTCGCGCCCATGCACATCAACCTGGGCCCCGGGGTACATGGCAGCCAATGCCTCCAAATGGCCGGACGCTTGGGCGCCAATACCGATAACAGCAAAATGCGTGGGGACCCCAACTGCAAGTGCCTGAACACCCACCATGGATACTGCCGCCGTCCGCCGAGCGGTCACGGTTGGGCCATCTAGCAGCAGCAAAGGCTCTCCGGTAATCGCGGAGTAAACCGCTACTACGCCACGGATGGTCGGCAGATTCCGTGCCTGGTTAGCGGGGACGAAATTGACAAGCTTATGAACAGCCACATCCCTGGCAGTAGCCGGCATCGATAGCAGGACAGAATTGCCGGACAGCGGCAGCACTTGCCGCTCGGGACTGAAAATCTCGCCCCGAGCATACTCCCTAGCAACGCCGCGCAGGTGTTCACAAAGAGCCGTGAAGGGGAGCAGTTCGCTAGTCTGTTTAGCGTCCAAGAGCTGCAGAGTCATATCAGTGCCCCCCCAAATAGGCATTTCGTACTTCAGCGTTGTTAAGAAGTTCCTGTCCGCTACCCGTCATGCGAATCTCGCCGTTGACCATTACGTAGGCCCGGTCAGAGAGCTTCAGCGCGTGGTTGGCGTTCTGCTCCACGAGGAAGATGGTCATACCGCTCTTTGCCAAGTCGCGCAGGGTCTGGAAGATATGTTTGACCACGATGGGCGCCAAGCCTAGCGAGGGCTCGTCCAGCAGCAGGATCTTCGGTCGACTCATCAATGCCCGGCCGATGGCGAGCATTTGCTGCTCGCCACCGGACATGGTCATGGCGCGCTGGTTACGGCGCTCCTTCAGGCGCGGGAACAGATGGAACATACGGTCCCGATCTTCCTCCGCATGGTCCATGCCGATGGGAATGGTGCCCATCAGCAGGTTCTCCTCTACCGTCATGTCGGGGAATACGCGGCGGCCCTCCGGCGACTGGGCGATACCGTTGGAGGCGATGTAGTGCGAGGAGCGTTTGCTAATGTCCTCGCCCTTGTAGAGGATCTGCCCAGCGGCCGCGCGGGGCTGGCCGAAAATCGACATAAGCAGGGTCGACTTGCCCGCACCGTTGGCGCCGATCAGGCTTACCGTCTCACCTTGGCGGATATGCAGGTTCACTTTCTTCAGCGCCTGGATCGGCCCATAGAACACGTCGATGTCACGCAGTTCGAGAATCGGCGTACTCATGCAGCTTCCTCCCCTTCTTCCGCGCCGAGGTAGGCCGCGATCACCCGCTGATTGTTCTGGATGTCCGTCGGCTTCCCTTGAGCAATCACATCGCCGTGTTCCAGCACTATCACGTGGTCAGAAATACTCATCACCATGCCCATGTCGTGTTCGATCAATAGAACTGTGACTCCATGCTTGTCCCGCAGGGTGCGGATGATGGAGGTCAACGCGATGGTCTCCGCCGGGTTCAGGCCGGCAGCCGGTTCGTCGAGACAGATCAGCTCGGGACCGGTACACATGGCGCGAGCAATTTCGAGGCGACGCTGTTGCCCATAAGAGAGTTCGCCAGCCAGACGATTCGCACAGTCCTGCAGGTCCACCACCCCCAGCCAGTAGAAAGCGTTTTTCAGCAACCGCTCTTCGGTACGTCGAAAGCCTGGTGTGTTGAAAATTCCGGCGAGCAAGTTCCGGTTCGCCTCCATGTGCTGAGCCACCAGGAGGTTCTCGACGGCTGTCATTTCTTTGAACAGCCGGATGTTCTGGAAAGTGCGGGCGAGACCAGCGCGATTCACCTGATGAGTGCCACCGAACATCTTGTAATAGAGGCGACGAACGAAGCTCACCGGATTAAAGAAGTCGGTTGCTTGGAAGGGCTCGCCCAGCACTTGGATAACATTGGTTCGGCGTTCTCTGGCGTGCAGTGCAATATGGCCGCCGCTGGCGGTGTAGAAGCCGGTCAGGCAGTTGAAGACCGTCGTCTTGCCGGCGCCATTGGGGCCGATCAGCGCGGTGATTGAACCGCGCTTGACCGATAGGTTGACGTCCTTGAGCGCTTTGATGCCGCCAAACTGCATCATCAGGTGCTCGACGCGCAGAATTTCGTCGCTCATTGTGCTACTCCCTTGGGTGCTGCCACACCGATCCGGCTCACCCGGATCAGCCCCCTCGGCTTCCAAATCATCATTAACACCATCAATACGCCGAACAGCAGCACGCGGTAGTCGGCGAATGCACGCAAGAGCTCCGGAGCAACGGTAAGGACGAAGGCGGCGACTACCACCCCTACGGTGGACCCCATACCGCCAAGCACCACGATGGCTAGGATGAGCGCCGACTCGAAGAAGGTGAAAGAAGTGGGGTTTACGAAGCCCTGGTAACTGGCGAAAAAGACACCGGCGATACCGGCAGTACTGGCGCCTATCGCAAAAGCCGAAAGCTTCACCAGCACATGGTTCAGGCCCATGGCACGGCAAGCGATTTCGTCCTCGCGCAACGCTTCCCAGGCACGGCCGATGGGCATTCGAGTCAGTCGGTGCTTCACATAGAGGACCAGCAGCACCGTGACGAAGAGCACCGCATAGATGAACACGAACTTCAGGTTCGGGTTGTAAGCGATTCCGAAGAACTCATGAATCGGTACGCCGCCCTCCTTTGCCCGGCGCCCAAATTCCAGCCCCATAACGGTGGGGCTGGGCACCGACATGCCGTTGGGCCCGCCAGTGAAGTCCAGCCAGTTATTCAGCACCAGACGGATGATCTCGCCAAAGCCCAAGGTGACGATGGCCAGGTAGTCGCCGTGCATGCGCAGCACAGGGAATCCGAGGATGGCCCCAGCCACGGCAGCGGCCACAGCGGCCAGCGGCAGCGCACTCCAAAAACCCAGACCCAAATGCTGATAGCCCAGCGCCAGGCCATAGGCACCGATGGCATAGAACCCGACATAGCCAAGATCCAGCAGCCCAGCGAGCCCGACGACGATGTTCAGTCCCAGCCCCAACAGTACGTAAATCAGTCCCAGAATGACGATTGTCAGCACGTACTTATCGGCGATGAAAGGCAGTGCCACCGCACAAACGATAACGAAAGGGAAAACCCAGCGCAGGTGAGAGCGCTCGCCAGGCGCGGCAACCCGTACCCCACCGTCTGCGCAGGTCAAGCGACCCAAAAGCGCTTGGCCCCGTGAGGTCTGTACCAGCAAACCGAACAACAAACGGCCCACCATGACAATTGCAGTCATGACTGCAACACGCATTGGATGAAGGTTGAAACCGTAGCCATCAAGGACCACGCCCACCACAGGCCCAAATACGATCAGCGCCATCAGTCCTGCCAGAACGCTATCGACCAGGGCTTTGCTAATGCTGATCGAATGCCCTGGCTGACTAGCTTCGACGCGCTTGTTCAAGGTAACGGTATTCATGCTTACACCTTGGCAATTAGCGGTCGGCCCAGAAGGCCCTGAGGACGGAAAATGAGGATCGTTACCAACAACGCGAAGCTGAAGACATCCTTGTAATCACTGTTCACCAGACCAGCGAACTGAGTTTCAGCAACGCCCAGTATTACTCCGCCGAGCATGGCGCCGGGCAACGAGCCAATACCACCAAGCACCGCGGCAGTGAACGCCTTGATGCCAATAATGAAGCCGGCGTAAAAGTCGAAGGATCCATAGTTCATGGTGATCAGCACGCCGGCCAGCGCGGCCATCGCGGCGCCGATAACGAACACGTAGGAAATCACTCGATCAGTGTTGATGCCCAAGATTGAGGCCATCTTGCAGTCTTGCTGAACTGCCCGGCACATACGCCCAAGGCGTGTCTTCCCGATGAGGTAGCTGAGTACTGCCATACCTAAAAAGGCGGCCACCAGGATGAACAACTTGGTGTACGTGATCTGAATAAATCCGTCGCCGACTGCGAACCGCAAAGAGCCGTCAAGCAGCATCGGAATGCCTTGCTGCCTACTACCTTGGGCGATCTGTACATAGTTCTGCAAAATCAGCGACATACCAATGGCACTGATCAGCGGGGCAAGGCGGGTTGATTTACGTAATGGCCGGTAAGCAATGCGTTCTACCACCAAGCCATACACACATGTAATAACAACCGAAAAAATAATTGTACCGAATATCAAGAATGGAAATGAATGTATTCCAAAAAAACTCAACAGAGCCAAACCAATGGCCGCCAAGTATGCTGACACCATATAAATTTCGCCATGAGCGAAATTAATCATGCCAATAATCCCATACACCATGGAATAACCGACGGCGATGAGCCCGTAGACAGACCCCAAGGTCAGTCCGTTTATTAACTGTTGTAAGAAAATATGATCCACGACGCGCCACCCAATTCGAATGCAATAGACGAATGAACTCATCGCATTGAGATGCGATGAGCTCTCGTCCTACAACTTAAAGCTGCTTGTATGTACCGTCAGACGCCCATTGGTACATGACATAGTCGGACTGCGTGAGGTCGCCTTTGCCGTCCCATTGCCGAACACCAAGCGACGTAGGCACCTTATTGGACTTCAGCCATTCGGAAGCTTTTTCGGCATCGGTGCTCTTCACACCGTTGTACGCAGCTGCCAAGGCCTGCACAGCAGAATACGAATACATAGTGAAACCTTCAGGCTCGTATCCTTGCGCTCGGAACTGTTCGACGACTTCCTTACCGGCAGGATTGAGGCGCGGATCAGAGCCGAAAGTGAACAGCACACCGTCGACGAATTGTTTGCCACCCGCGGCGGTAAGCATTTCATTTGTCATGACGCCATCGTCGGAAATAAACGGCGCTGTTACACCTTGCTCACGCATTTGCCGCACCAGGGGGCCCGCCTCAGGATGCAGACCGCCAAAGTAAACGGCGTCTGCGTTCAGAGCGCGCATCTTCGTCACGACCGAATTGAAGTCTTTCTCGCCTCGTGTCAGGCCTTCATACATTACGGCCTCCACTCCTTTGCTCTTCAGCTGTGCGCGAGTGGCATCGGCAATTCCCTGACCGTAGGTGTCCTTGTCGTGAAGAATAACTACCCGCTTGGCTTTCAGAACATCAACAATGTAATTGCCCGCTACAGTTCCTTGCTGGTCGTCACGCCCGCAATTGCGAAAGAGAGTTGATAATCCGCGTTCGGTGACCTGGGGATTGGTAGATCCAGGGGTGATGGAAAGCACACCTGCATCGGCATAGATTTCCGAAGCAGGAATAGTTGATGAGGAACAGAAATGCCCAATGACTGCCACAACCTTGTCAGAATCGACTAGCCTATTAGCAACGGCTACAGCTTGTTTAGGCTCGCAAGCGTCGTCAGCCTTGACCAGCCTGATCTTCTCGCCATTGATACCTCCAGCCTTATTGATGCTATCAGCCGCTGCCGAGGCCCCGCGCCAAACCTGCTCACCGTAGTTGGCATAAGGACCACTCATAGGACCGGCCACTCCGATCAGCACGTCGGCATGAGCGGGGCCCGCAATTACCACTGCCGAAAAGGAAGTAGCGAGGAAAACGGATAACTTGGAAGGTTGCATTTCGTTCGCTCCAATACAAGGAACTGATCAAAGCCCAGGGTCATATAGCGCCTGCACTACAGACCTGACACGGACAGTCGAAACAGCAGTCGAAACACTATTTCAAGAGAAACAGTGGATGTTGAGTCATTACTTGTCGGGGTCACGGCATCTGACTCTTGTGCCGTGGTTCATTCTGGATTGCAGGGGGGCGCATGGCTTGCACTGATCAAGGCCAATTCTTGCCGTTTTCTGCATAACCGGACCAATGACGCGAACGGCTGCGAACCGCTAACTCCAAATACCTGCTTAGCTTCTGCCGGACACACACCGCACAGGCGCACCATGCTGCCTCCCCGTTTCGCCTAACCTGGAACTGGAGCCAGCGCCCAAAAGCCCTACACGCACACCACCCAGATCGGCCAGGCCAAGAGAATACGAATTAGCGTAAGCAACGATGGAATCCCCACAAGGCACCTGAAAATGACTAAACAAAAAAAAACCGCAGACCTAGGTCTGCGGTTAAAAGGCTCAGCGCACTTTAGCATACCGACACATACATGCCGAAGATTTGCCAGCCAACGTCTGTACTTAGAAAAGGAATTGCGAATAGTAGATTTTCTTCGAGCTGTTACTACGAAAACTATTTATTATCTGGGTATCGCAGCAGTAACGATAAACTCCACTCGCAGATCTGGATCTACTAAGGCGGCCTGAGCACTGGCACGAACTGGCGCGTGGCCCTCTGGCACCCAAGACTCCCAAACCGAATTCATTGCATCGAAATCTGCAAGATCGGCGAGCAAGATAATGACCTGCAAAAGGTGCTGCTTGTTAGTTCCAACGCCTTCTAGGAGAGCATCTACGCGGGCCAGAGCAGTGCGGACTTGATCGGCGATTGGCTCACAAGGCTCGCCAACCTGACCGGCCAAGTAGACAGTTTGCTCGTGGACAACAGCTTGACTCAAACGCTTATTGGTAAGTTTACGCACGATCGGCATGCGGTATTTCTCCAAAGTTATGCAGAGGTTCTAGTGTCTAGACCTAGCTCTAAGCCGGCGGAAATCGTTGCTAGGCCCTACCAAGATCGCCTCGACTCCGCCCGTGCGTCCTGCCTTCTTCTTCGCCAAGCTAGCGACAAACCTGGCGATGCCGGCCAAATGGTGCGCTATCGACCGTGCGGCTCAACGTGCCCCCATTGTGCAAGCGCGACAAATTGCTGGCTTGAACTCGTCACGGGCTTAATCTGCGGCATCTTGCACAAATGGCACCCTACCCCTCCCAAGGAATGCAAGCGTCTCCCACAGCCCTTTCCAAGCTGATAAAGTGTTTCTAGTAGGTGAGGCGCCTCACAGCGCGAGCGGACCGGAGGCTTGTAAACAGTGGTTGAGCGCAAAGAACTTCTACATTGGATCGAGCAGGACCTAAGCCTGCTGGAAAAACTGTTTGATCGAATGCCAGATGTAATGTTCTTTTTGAAGGACACTGAGGGTCGCTACGTTGCAGTTAACGACACACTCGTCCGCCTTTGCGGCCGGCATAGCAAGGAAGAGGTGGTCGGGTTGACAGCAGATGAGCTCTTCCCAATTACCAGTTCCAGCATAATGGCCCAGGACATGAGTGTTATTCAGACTGGTAAGGAAATTGTCGACTCACTGCGCCTTTTCAGGTCAGCTGATGGTCATAAGCAATGGTGCCTCAGCTCAAAGTTCGGAATTTTTGACAGAGATAAGAAAGCCAGGGGCCTGGTTGGTATCTCACGGATACTGGCAAGGCCTGATGAAAAGCATCTCGGCTACAAGCGATTGCTTGAGTTCTCACGACTGGTACAAAGTAACCTTGACCAGCCAATACTGATTAGTGATATAGCCGAGCAGGTAAGCCTTTCTATGGATACCTTGCAACGCTTAACACGGGAAGTTTATCAGCTCTCTCCGAAACAGATCCTAATGAAAGCGCGCATTGATAAAGCATGTGAACTGCTGGAGAGCACTACAACCAGCATCACGGACATCGCGAGCGAATGTGGTTACTCCGACCATAGTGCTTTCAGTCGCCAGTTCCGCGCAGCGCTTCACTGCACGCCTCAGCAGTATCGCTCAAGCGTCCGGGGTGATGCAGCAAAGCAACTGGACTGATCAGCGCTCTGAAAGATCAGATCCCAGATAAACTAGGCACTGTCACCGACAAAGCTATCACAGACTCCGAAACACCCGGTGCCTTGTATACTTTACCAACCGCAACGCTGGGTACAAGCAGAACTCGTTAGCCTCGAAATATCAACATCCTGAATCGCGCGCAGGACGTACAACCGAGGCTCTTTATCATTGATAATTGAAAACATGATATTTCGCTGAGACCTCGGCAACCTCTTCGCACAACGTTTAGCAGTTAGCCTGACCGCTGCATCGTTCCCGTGAATTCTAGCGGCCAAAAGAACTGAAATTGTCGCGTCGATAAGCTCCACTTTAAGCCTCGTTCGATTAATGAATCGGACCTTTTAGCCTGCCCTACGCGACCGCAAGGGAGAACCAACGCCCTTTGATATCACTCGAGCCCAAACCATACTGAGCTAGAACAGCGCATAAGAAAGGCATCGGCGCGCATCATTCGAGATCTGATTAAGGCCAGAAGCTCAATCTCAACATTTTGCTAACAAAATTCTCAGCGCCCGAAATGGTCAGTTTTCTGTGTGAACACATAGGCCAAACCAATGAGCACTTCAGCGACCAACCAGGTTGCTAAACTATCCACGGCACACACCCAGCCAAACTGGCCAGGCGTGTGGTTTACGACCATGCATATAAGGTCTGATTGACGGCGAAGGTCTATTTCTTAGCCGCAGAGCGGACTTGCAGAGTGACACCTGCCCCCTTTTCACGGGTATTGAAATAGCTAAACCCATGGCCATTCGGAAGGCGTCCACGAAGCAGAAGGTCAAGCCCCAGACTCTGCGCAGCAGCCTCACCTTCATTGCAAGATTCGACTTGGAACCCGAGATAGAACACCCCCTCACCATGCTCCTCCAAGAAGCGGCGGTGCGGCGTGTCTCCCGGCGGCGGGGCACACAATTGCAATTGGACGTTGTCTAAGATCACATATCGGAAGTGAAGCTTCAGAAAGTCCTCTTTACAAGGAACCTGAAGATCGCCCGCAAAGGCATCAAGAGACGGAAATGCCTGCCAAGGCCCCACCCCAATGGACTCGTAGAACGCGATAGAACGATCCAGATCGTTCACGACAATACAGACATGGTGGAGATGTTGAAACGGAGAGGCGCTCATTTTGCCTCCGGAGTGTACTGTATAGCAGCTTCGTACTTCCGCTGATTGGCTCGAGGGTTCCATTGCACTCCCGATTTAGCTACCACTCCCGGCTTGAGACGCTGGGTCTCGTCATAGTCTTCCCAGGGATGGAAGAACAGCGGCTCCAGATGATCAATATCCTGAAGGCGTCTCGCGTACCCCTTCAGGTAGCTGATGCGCTCTTCCTCCGAGAGACGTGCCGGCATCCACGAGGCGTAGGGCGGCAAAACAGTGAATCCGGTATAAGCAAGGATCCCATTGTGGATAGGCCACAGCACGTGGTGAAGATCACCGTCAATGCCGTTGGGCTCGTATAAGGTGGCAGCAGTCCCGGTGGTGATGCACAGCATCGCCTTCTTACCCTTGAAATGGCCGGAACTGTACTTTTTGCCTGTCGAGTATGCGAAGCCACGCGCGAAGACTCGATCCACCCACCCTTTCAAGATGGCAGGCATAGAGAACCACCACACAGGAAAATGGAACAGGATAAGGTCTGCGTTAGTTACCTTTCTCTGCTCTGCCTTCACGACTTCATCGAACGTACCCGAAGCGAAAGCATGCTCCTGCTCGCGAGATAGATCCAAGTAGGCAGCGTCAGCACGATCACCGCAGAAATCGCCATGCCCAAGCACCGCCTGCCAGCCCATCTCATACAGGTCGCTCACTTCGACATTGTGGCCAGCTTCCTGCAGCGTTGCTACGGCCGTGTTCTTCAGTGCCCCACTGAACGATTGGGGCTCAGGATGTGCGAATACGATCAATACATTCATTTCGAATAACCTTGCTCAGCGATTGAGAACGCACATACATACAATCAATTTCGACCAAGCTCGTCTTGCACCTAAGCGCATGCTTTAGTGCGGCGTTTCGCACAGCCACACCAAAACATCCACACTGCAAATTTCGGACCGGTCGGTCAACATCAAACGAAGGAAAAATAACCGACACGAACACTCCTCCACCCAAATCCTCAAAGGCGAGATAAAATGCGCTTTTAGGATTAACGGAAGAATTATTTGAGAGTAAATCTAGAAAGTAAAAGAGTCTTCTCTTCCGGGTAACAATGTCAACTTCCCATCAGAACCGCGAAATAAATTGGCCGCCTCTCTAGGCGGCCTAACACTCAACGCTTTTCGTCGTCTGGGTGCGACACCAAGAAATTCCCAGCGCGCGCCCAGTCATAAGGTGGGATCTCGACGAACAGGATATCGACAGATTCTACGGTGCAGCCAAGCAGTTCTGAGGTCAATCGAGTAACTTCTTCGACATAGCGATATTTCTGCTCACGAGTGCGCCCCGGACTAAGTTCAATTCGTATTGTTGGCATTTCTATTCTCCTGAAAAAGCGAAGGACAAGCTAATCCAAAACGATATAAAGCGAAGATCACTGCGTACCAAATCTCGCATTACAGAGCTCCATAAAAAAGTAGAGCCTCCCATCAGCCGTGTATGATAGTCAGCTCTAAAACCTCTCCTGCGGGCCAAACTTCAACCTACGGTCACCAACTGCGGCGCTTGACGCTCGCTGGCCCGACTACAGAATCGCACCACCCTAGTTCTTTAGATCCGTTGACTTTCACACCCCTGTCGATCTCTCAAGTAGCTGATTTCACGGCCAATGCTGGCAACTCCGATCCTGAACCAGACGTTCCTGATCTGTTGGTAATAATTGATCTTGTCGATAGCTTCCTCGCGAACGCCACCGAAGCAAACCCTAGTTTCTGAAAAAGCGGCAGAAGTCATTGAGTGATGGCTAAATGTTTGGGGCAACATCCCCGTTGCGACTTCATCCAGGCGCTCCTCTTCGAGGATCAGGCTCAGCAATGGCCGCCCCAAGTCAAAGCCCAGCGCCTTAAAGCTGCTTGCAGCTTGGATATAACAACGTTCAATAACGTCATCACCTGCCAAATCGATCAACACTACCAACGGATGTTCAAGCAGCGCCTCTTCAACTTCAGAGCCAAATCCTGAAACAACATTGACAACCCCCGGCGGGAAACCTGCCCTATCTAGGAGACTGGCAAGCGAAATCGTCGAGATGGGACAAAGGTGCGATGGATTAATTACTACAGTGCACCCAGCCGCCAGCGCTGGAGCTAGCCTCCAAGCCGCCATCAAGAGCGGAAATTTTCGGGGGGTGATAGAAGCCACTACACCAATTGCCCCTTTGCGAATGATGTTGAAGCTTCCGGTCCGACCTACTGGAGCGACGCTCCACTCCGACTTGTAGGCCAACCTACCGAAGTGGTGAAACCACTGAGCGATTACACGAATCTGCGTCAGCGCTACCGTAATAGGACTTCCGGTACCGAGACCATCCAATTCCGCAAGATACGCAGCCTCCTTGGAGACAAGGTCACCCAAGCGATGAAGCAAGCGCCCACGCTCGGCTGCTGACATTCGGCTCCAGGGCCCATCTCTTAAAGCTCTCTGGGCAGCGCTGACAGCCAGATCAGCATCACGCCAATCCCCACGGGCGACCTTTGCCCAAGGTTTACCCGTGAGAGGATTGTCGATATCGAACCACTCACCACTTGCGGGCTCTACCGCCTGGCCGTCAATGAAGTGGAGATAACGTGTCATCACGATGCCTGCTGTCAGTACACCACAGCTTCGACAATTGGCCGATTGGCGAGAATTCGCTCAAAGCCAAGGGGGCTCAGATCCAGGCTGCGAAAACCTCCCTGAGTAATCAACTCAGCAACCGCCCGGCCCGTCGCCGGGGAATGCATCACTCCATGCCCAGAGAAGCCAGTGGCATGAATGAAGTTAGGCACCTCAGGATGAGCACCCACGACTCCATTATGGTCAAGCAGATTGACTTCGTAATGACCTGCCCACGCACGCTGAACGCGCAATTGCTCGAGGGCCGGCACCCTATGCGCAAGCAGCGGCCACAATGTTTCCTCGAGCAGGTAGTGGTCAGGTTCGAAGTCACCTTCCGCGTTCGGATCGCGACATTCCTCCGGTGCGATGCCCGCGATGAAGCCATCACCTTCTGGCCGAATCCATGCCCCCGAATTGTCGAAAAGCATCGGGAAGCCCTCCCCAGGAAGCGGCGCCTTGATATGGAAAATGGTCCGCTTGCGGGGTTCGACTGGTAGTTCAATACCTGCCAATCCCGCAATTTTTCCACCCCAGGCCCCCGCCGCGTTGACGCACCAGTCGCACGCCAGAGTCGTACCACTATTGCCCAACCGAACTCCGGTTACCGCTCCGCCATTCACATCAACTCCAACTACCTCATCGCTGATGTACTCGGCACCCAATCGCCGCGCCTCACGACGTACGAGCTGCAAGAGGGCCCAGGCGTCAAACCACCCCTCATTCGCCGCACCATAGGTAGCAATGCCGAGGTCCTCGACATTGAGCCAGGGGAAGCGCTGCTTAGCTTGATCGGGAGAGAGGATATCGATGACCGCTCCATGCTCCATCTGCTCCCGAGCTTGCTTCTGCAGAGTATCGCTGCTGGCTTCGCTTCCGAGGATAAGGTAGCCCCGCTCCTCAAAATCTATGTTGGCATCGTCTCCGAACCAATCCTTGATATTGCGGAACATGTCGGCGCCGAACAGGCTCATGCCAATGTTGAACGGGCAGCCGAACTGAGTACGAATGGATGCTGCTGAAAGGGCCGTCGAGGAGTACTGATAGGTACTGTCCCGCTCAATGACCTTGATATGACCTTTGAACCCCTGCTTACGCAGGAAGAAAGCGACAAAGCTTCCGATAACGGCGCCGCCGATGATGACAACCGTTTCTGAATTGCTGGGCATTAATGCACCCTCTCTCGACGATTCGAATTGGGAGGCGGCCTTGTTGCCGCCCACCAGGTAGGCGGTTCTCACTTTGGAATACTCCTCAGACCAGCTCCCACGTCCGACATCCAATCGTTCACGGCCGGAGGGACACAGCCAGCCGGCATTGCATGGACGGGAAGCTAGAGTTGTCGCCCCGCGCCACCCAATTGTGCTAGCGAGGAATATGGCTGGCTTGATCTCGTTGCGGGGCTATGCTGCGGCTTTTCGCACAATTACTCAGTAACGGACTGCGGACGCCCCTTGTCTCCAGCGAACGATTCACACCGAAAGGGCCTGTTCGACCCCACAAATTCAGGCGCCGCAAGCCGGATATCACGAGGACGAAAGAGGCTGCACGCCACTTCGCGCGCCCCTCGCAAGACATCGACCAAACGGCAGACTCCGGCCGAAACCTCCAGCCCAGAGCCGTCAGGATCTTTTACGCGACCTGGTTCCGCGGAGAAGCAACGCAATCGGAGAAGCATCCGCACCTGCAAAGCGACGAAGACGAAGGCTTTCAACAAGCATCCCGCTTGATGCTGCCTGCCCATCCCTTTTGCACCAGAACATATGCCGAGCCGGCATATCTCGTTTGAAAAAACGGTAGTCGTCGCGATCAGGTATCTCGCACAGAATCGAGGCCGACAAGGCATTAAGCCTTCGGAGACGACAGTCATGACAACACAAGAAACAGACCTCAAGCCCGAGATCGATTGGCAGGTGGACGTATTCAACGTCCTCAAAGCCCACGACGTGAAACACGTGGTGTACGTACCGGACGCCGGCCACTCCGCCGCCATCCGCATGTCCATCGCCGATCCGGACATCCACGACGTGGTACTGACCACCGAAGAAGAGGGCATCGGCTACCTGGCCGGCGCCTGGCTCGGCGGCGAGCGTGGTGCGCTGCTGATGCAATCGAGCGGCGTGGGCAACTGCATCAACAACCTGGCGTTGCAGGTCTGCGCACGCTTCCCGCTCCTGATGGTGGTGACCATGCGTGGCGACTGGGCCGAGTTCAACCCCTGGCAGAACCCCATGGGGCAGGCCACCGAGCGCTCACTGAACCTGATGGGCGTAATGACCTGGCAAGCCGACGATCCCAAGGACGTGGCGCCGCTGCTGCATGGCGCCGCCACCATGGCCTTCAACGGTGATTCCGCTACCGCCCTGCTGCTGGGCCAGCGCCTGATTGGAGAAAAGAAATGGGTCAAGTAAGCGCCAACCACATCCTCGACCGCCGCGAAGTCGTGAAGACCCTGCTGGCCGACCGCAGTGACGTGCTGGTTGTCACTGGTCTGGGTTCGGCCTCCTACGACGTCATGGCCGCCGGCGACCACGACAACAACTACTACCTCTGGGCAGCCATGGGCAGTGCCGCGATGGTCGGCCTGGGCATTGCCAAGGCGCAGCCGGACAAATCCGTGGTCGTCGTGACCGGTGACGGCGAGATGCTGATGGGCTTCGGCTCCCTGGCCACCATCGCCCTGCAGAAGCCGGCCAACCTCACCATCGTGGTGTTGGACAACGGTCACTTTGGTGAAACCGGCATGCAAGTCAGCCACGCCGGCCACGGCATCGCCCTGGACCAGGTCGCGAAGACCTGCGGCTTTGGCTGGACCGACGAAATCCGCGATATGGAAGGCGTGCGCCAGCTGCGCGAGCAGATCAGCGCCCGCAACGCTGGGGTCAAGCTGGCCACCGTGAAGATCAAGGCGGAAAACCCGCCGCGCGTTCTGCCGCCGCGTGATGGCAGCTACATCAAGAACCGCTTCCGTGCGGCCCTGGGCTTCCAGCCCATCTGACCGTTGAGAGAGGCCTTCCATGTCGAATCTTGAGCGTTTCCAGAACCTGGTCGATGGCCAGTACCGCACCAGCAGCACCGGGCGTTGGCTGGCCACGGCCAACCCCTTTACTGGCGCCGAGTGGGCCGAGGTGCCGCAGTGCGGCGCTGACGATGCCACACTGGCCATCGAAGCTGCGCACCGTGCCTTCAGCAGCGGCCCCTGGTCGAAGCTGTCGGCCACCGCGCGGGGCAAGCTGCTGCGTCGCCTGGGCGACCTGATCGCCCGCGACGCGGAAAAGCTTGCGGCCATCGAGGTGCGCGACAACGGCAAGCTGTACGCCGAGATGCTGGGACAAATGCGCTACCTGCCAGAGTGGTTCTATTACTTCGGCGGCCTGGCGGACAAGATCGAGGGCGGCGTGCTGCCCAGCGACAAGCCTGAGATCTTCTCCTACACCAAGCGCGAGCCCCTGGGTGTGGTGGTGGCCATCACCCCCTGGAATTCGCCGCTCATGCTGCTGACATGGAAGCTGGCGCCGGCCCTGGCCGCCGGCAACACCGTTGTGATCAAACCGTCCGAATTCACCTCGTGCTCCACCCTGGCGCTGATGGCGCTGTTCAAGGAGGCGGGTTTCCCGGACGGCGTGGTCAACACCGTTACCGGCTTCGGCCACGAAGTGGGCCCGACCCTGGTCGGTCACCCGCTGGTATCCAAGGTCGCGTTTACCGGCGGCGACGCCACCGGCGCGGCGGTTTACACCCAGGCAGCCAAAAACATCAAACATGTGACCCTGGAGCTGGGCGGCAAATCGCCGAACATCGTCTTCGCCGACGCCCATATCGAAAACGCGGTGAAAGGTGCCATCTCTGGCATCTTTGCCGCCTCGGGGCAGACCTGTATTGCGGGTTCGCGACTACTGGTGCAACGCAGCGTTTATCAGGAGGTCAGCGAGAAAGTGGTGGCCCTGGCCCGCACCGCTCAGCTTGGTGACCCCATGCTGACTACCACCCAGGTTGGACCCATCACCACCCAGCCCCAGCGCGACAAGGTGCTGCAGTACATCGATATCGCCCGTGAAGGCGGTGCCGAATGCCTGCTGGGCGGCAAGCGCCCCGAAGCAGCAGAGCTGGCCAATGGTTGGTTCGTCGAACCGACCATCTTCGCTGACGTGAACAACCAGATGCGCATCGCCCGCGAAGAGGTCTTCGGCCCCGTGCTGTCGATCATCCCCTTCGACGACGAGGACGAGGCCATCAGCATCGCCAACGACACCCCCTACGGCCTTGCCGCTGGGGTCTGGACCTCGGATATCCGCCGCGCTTTCAAGGTCACTGACCAGGTGCGCGCCGGTACCGTCTGGGTCAACACCTACCGCGCAGTGAGTTTCATGGCCCCGTTCGGTGGTTACAAGCAGAGCGGCATTGGCCGGGAGAACGGCCAGGTCGCGATCGAAGACTACCTGCAGACCAAGAGCGTCTGGGTGAACCTCGCCGAAGAGGTTCTCAACCCGTTCGTCCTGCGCTGAGGAGAGAACAACAATGAGCACCCGTAACAGCGAAGAACTGAACGCCATCCGCGAGGGCGTGCGCGCCCTCTGCGCCGAATTTCCCGCCGAGTACTGGCGCAAGATCGATGAAGAGAAGGGTTTCCCCGAGGCCTTCGTCACTGCCATGACCCAGGCCGGCTGGCTCTCGGCGATGATCCCGGAAGAGTACGGCGGCTCGGGCCTTGGCCTGGCCGAGGCCTCGGTGATCCTCGAAGAGGTGAACCACTGCGGTGGCAACTCCGGGACCATCCACGGGCAGATGTACAACATGTTCACCCTGCTGCGGAACGGCAGCGAGGAGCAGAAACGCTACTACCTGCCGAAGCTCGCCAGCGGTGAACTGCGCCTGCAGTCCATGGGCGTCACCGAACCCACCACCGGCACCGACACCACCAAGATCAAGACCACGGCGGTGCGCCAGGGCGACAAGTACGTGATCAATGGCCAGAAGGTGTGGATCTCCCGTATCCAGCACTCCGACCTGATGATCCTGCTGGCGCGCACCACGCCCCTGGCCGAGGTGAAGAAGAAGTCCGAAGGCATGTCGATCTTCCTCGTCGACCTGCGTGAGGCCATCGGCCGCGGCCTGACCGTGCAGCCCATCGCCAACATGGTCAACCACGAGACCAACGAGCTGTTCTTCGACAACCTGGAAATCCCGGCCAGCAGCCTGATCGGCGAAGAGGGCAAGGGCTTCCGCTACATCCTCGACGGCCTGAATGCCGAGCGTACCCTGATCGCTGCCGAGTGCATCGGCGACGGCCGCTGGTTCACCGAGAAGTCCGCCCAGTACGCCCGCGACCGCGTGGTGTTCGGCCGGCCCATCGGCCAGAACCAGGGTGTGCAGTTCCCCATCGCCGAAGCCCATATCGAGATCGAGGCCGCCGATCTGATGCGCTGGCGGGCTTGCGAGGAATACGACGCCGGCCTGAACGCTGGGGCGGCGGCCAACATGGCCAAGTACCTGGCGGCCAAGGCCAGCTGGGAAGCGGCCAATGCCTGCCTGCAGACCCACGGTGGCTTCGGCTTCGCCAACGAGTACGACGTGGAGCGCAAGTTCCGTGAAACCCGCCTGTATCAGGTGGCGCCCATCTCCACCAACCTGATCCTGTCCTACGTGGCCGAGCACCTGCTCGAACTGCCGCGTTCGTTCTGACAGGACTGCTCCCTGGATAGGGGGCTTTTGCAGCAACCTACCCGCCGCGCCTCGGCTTGAGGCGCGCGGTTTCCCTGTTCGACTCGGGAGCCAATTCATGAGCCAGCCAGCAGCAATGCGCCCCCTCGATGGCATCACTGTGGTCAGTTTGGAACACGCCATCGCCGCCCCTTTCTGTACCCGCCAACTCGCCGATCTCGGCGCCCGTGTAATCAAGGTCGAGCGCCCAGGCGTGGGTGATTTCGCCCGGGGTTATGACGAGCGTGTCAGCGGTCTGGCATCCCACTTCGTCTGGACCAACCGCTCCAAGGAAAGCCTGACCCTGGACCTGAAGCAGGGGCCAGCGTTGGAAGTTCTGGAGCGCCTGCTGGGCAAGGCCGATGTGCTCGTACAAAACCTCGCCCCCGGTGCAGCGGCACGCATGGGGCTGTCGTTCGAAGCGCTGCATGAACGCTTTCCGCGCCTGGTGGTATGCGACATCTCCGGCTACGGCGAAGGCGGCCCGTTCGAGAAAAAGAAGGCCTACGACCTGCTAATCCAGAGCGAAGGCGGTTTCCTTTCCGTAACCGGCGGTCCGGGTGAAGACGAGATGGCCAAGGCTGGCTGCTCCATTGCCGATATCGCAGCTGGCATGTATGCCTACACTGGCGTGCTTTCAGCGCTGATGTTGCGCGAGCGCACCGGCAAGGGCAGTCGGGTAGACGTCTCCATGCTGGAAAGCCTGGTGGAGTGGATGAACTACCCGATGTACTACGCCTACAACGGCGCACCGCCACCGCCTCGTGCCGGTGCCGCCCATGCCACCATCTATCCCTACGGACCCTTCCCGGTGGGCGACGGCAGCAGCGTGATGCTCGGCCTGCAGAACGAGCGCGAATGGCAGGCCTTCTGCGAGAAGGTGCTGCAGCAGCCCTGGCTGAGCACGGATGAACGCTTCTCCGCAAACTTCAAACGGGTGGCGAACCGTACCGCGCTTCGCTTGATTATCGTGCAGGCATTCTCCCAATTGGATTTCAACGCGGTGATCCAGCGCCTGGACGACGCACAGATTGCCAACGCGCGGGTCAATGACATGCAGGGTGTCTGGGAGCATCCGCAATTGAAGGCAAGGGACCGTTGGCGACACGTCGCCAGCCCCGCCGGGCAGATTCCAAGTCTGTTGCCACCGGCCAGCAGCAGTGCCTTCGAGCCGCGCATGGACCCGGTACCCGGCCTGGGCGAACACACATCAGCGCTACTTGCCGAACTTGAGGTTCCGGCCGAGCGAATTGAAGAGATGCGGCAGGCCGGAATGATCTGAACCTGATCGCCCTTTTTCGCAAACTCACAACCTATTCGAGAGCCCCATGAAGTTACTGGTAGCTATCAAACGAGTGGTCGACTTCAACGTCAAAGTCCGCGTCAAGGCGGACCACTCCGGCGTCGACCTCGCCAACGTGAAGATGTCGATGAACCCCTTCTGCGAAATCGCCGTGGAAGAAGCCGTCCGTCTGAAAGAAAAAGGCGTAGCGAGTGAAATCGTCGTCGTCACCATCGGCCCGAACACCGCTCAAGAGCAGCTGCGTACTGCCCTGGCCCTGGGCGCCGATCGCGCCATCCTGGTCGAATCCAACGACGAACTGAATTCCCTGGCCGTAGCCAAGCTGCTGAAGGCCGTTGTCGACAAGGAGCAGCCTAAGCTGGTCATCCTCGGCAAGCAGGCCATCGACAGCGACAACAACCAGACCGGCCAGATGCTGGGCGCCCTCACGGGCTTCGCCCAGGGCACCTTCGCCTCCAAGGTCGAAGTCGCTGGTGACAAGGCCAACGTCACCCGTGAGATCGATGGTGGTCTGCAGACCGTCGCGCTGAACCTGCCGGCGATCGTCACCACCGACCTGCGCCTGAACGAGCCGCGCTACGCGTCGCTGCCGAACATCATGAAAGCCAAGAAGAAGCCGCTGGACGTGGTGACCCCGGACGCCCTGGGCGTTTCCACCGCCTCCACCGTGAAGACCCTGAAAGTTGAAGCACCGGCCGCCCGCCAGGCTGGTATCAAGGTCAAGTCCGTGGCTGAACTGGTCGACAAACTGAAGAACGAGGCGAAGGTAATCTGATGGCTATCCTGGTTGTTGCTGAACACACTAACGCCGCCCTGGCAGCCGCCACCCTCAACACCGTCACCGCCGCGCAGAAGATCGGTGGCGACATCCACGTGCTGGTCGCAGGCCAGGGCGTCGGCGCTGCCGCCGAAGCCGCTGCCAAGATCGCCGGCGTGGCCAAGGTGCTGGTCGCCGACAATGCCGCCTACGCGCATCAGCTGCCGGAAAACGTCGCGCCGCTGATCGCCGAGCTGGGCAAGGGCTACAGCCACGTGCTCGCCCCTGCCACCACCAACGGCAAGAACTTCCTGCCGCGCGTGGCCGCCCTGCTGGACGTCGACCAGATCTCCGAGATCATTGCCGTCGAGAGCGCCGACACCTTCAAGCGTCCGATCTACGCCGGTAACGCCATCGCCACCGTGCAGTCCTCCGCTGCCGTGAAGGTGATCACCGTGCGGTCCACCGGTTTCGACGCCGCTGCCGCCGAAGGCGGTGCCGCTGCCGTTGAAGCCGTGACCACCGTTTCCGACGCCGGCAAGTCCGCCTTCGTCGGTGAAGAACTGGCCAAGTCCGACCGTCCGGAACTGACCGCTGCCAAGATCGTCATTTCCGGCGGCCGTGGCATGCAGAACGGCGACAACTTCAAGCACCTGTACGCCCTGGCCGACAAGCTGGGCGCGGCGGTCGGCGCTTCCCGTGCCGCGGTCGACGCCGGCTTCGTGCCGAACGACATGCAGGTCGGCCAGACCGGCAAGATCGTCGCGCCGCAGCTGTACATCGCCGTCGGCATCTCCGGTGCCATCCAGCACCTGGCGGGCATGAAGGACTCCAAGGTGATCGTCGCGATCAACAAGGACGAAGAAGCGCCGATCTTCCAGATCGCCGACTACGGCCTGGTGGCTGACCTGTTCGAAGCTGTACCGGAGCTGGCAAGCGCCATCTGAGTCACTTATCGGGGATATCACGAACATGAGCGAAGTCGATCTGTCCGCCTGGATTGGCCGTACCCAAGAAGCACATGACCAACTTACAGACAACTTGGTCAAGCGCATCGCGGCCACCCTCGGTGAGCGCACCCCCACCCATGGCGAGGCACTGCCACCGTTGTGGCACTGGGCCTTCTTCCAGGACCCGGTGTTCGAGTCCGGTCTCGGCAGCGATGGCCACCCGGCGCGAGGCGGCTTCCTACCGCCCGCAGATAATCGCAACCGGATGTGGGCAGGGAGCCGCCTGGAATTCATTGAGCCGCTGAAGGTGGGCAGCGAGGTGACACGTGTTTCCACCATCCTTGATGTACAGGAGAAGCATGGCCGAACAGGTTCCCTGCTATTCGTCACTGTGCGCCACGAGTATGTCCAAGAAGGGAAGCTGACTCTGCTAGAAGAGCAGGACATTGTCTACCGTGAGCCTTCCCCTCCAAGACTTTCGGGTAGTGATCCGCTGCCCGCGGGAGAGTGGAGTGAAGGGATCGTCCCCACACCAACGCTTCTATTCCGCTATTCGGCGGTCACCTTCAACGGCCATCGCATTCACTACGACTGGCCATATGTGACGGAGCAGGAAGGCTACCCTGGGCTCGTTGTCCATGGCCCCCTCATTGCAACCCTCAATCTCCGAGCGTTCACACGCGCCCATCCCAATGTCCGGGTTCGTCGCTTCTCGTTCAGGGGAGTACGGCCCTTGATATGCCCGGAGCGGCTCGACATAGGCGGCCAGACCATTTCCGAGGGTAAGGCCAAGGTGTGGGTAGGAAATGACGCCGGCGTCGCACAGTTGGGCGAAGTCGAGTTCGATTGATCCTGAGGCTTGCTTGAAAGGACAACTTTTATGAACAAAGCGATAGTAAGAACTGCGCTGTTTGTTCCGGCTAGTCGCCCGGAACGTATTCCGAAGGCGATTGCCGCTGGGGCAGACAGGGTAATCGTCGACCTCGAAGACGCTGTGCAAGAAAGCTTGAAAGTGGAAGCCCGAGCCAACCTGGGGCAGTTCCTAGAGGAGAACCCCGCCTGCGAAATTCTTGTACGCATCAATGCCCCTGAGCATGCTGGCCACGATCTCGACCTGGACCTGTGCGCACGCTATCCAGGAGTAGTCGGTATTGTTCTACCGAAAGCAGAGAGCGCCGCTCAGGTTCTGCATGTCGGGCGCACCGGCAAACCTGTTTGGCCGATCATCGAAAGTGCCCAAGGACTCTTTGCCTTACCAGAGATAGCCAAGGCGAATGGTGTTGAGCGACTCTCTTTTGGGAGTCTGGATCTAGCACTGGACCTGAACCTGGCCACTGGCAGCAACGCGGCGGAAGAAGTGCTGAGTCATGCCCGCTATGCGGTGCTCCTGCACACACGCGTAGCAAGGCTCGCACCTGCACTGGATGGCGTTTTCCCAGACATCCAGGACAGTGAAGGTCTTGCACGTGTCACTCGCTATGCACGGGATATGGGGTTCGGTGGAGCTCTCTGCATTCACCCTAGCCAGGTGAAGAGCATCCATGAAGTACTGATGCCAGGCGAAGAAGAACTGGTATGGGCTCGCAAAGTCATCGCGGCCTCCGTAACCGGCGGTGGGGTCTTTGTCGTAGATGGGCAGATGATCGATGCGCCGGTGATTGGCCGTGCCCGGGCGCTCCTTCAGCGAGCTGGCGAAAGCGCATAGCTCAACAAGCCAGCTTACCGCGTGACTCGAGGGAGTCTCCGAGCAAACCGCGGAGACTCCCTTTTTTCTTGCGATCTACTAGCACCCGATACGCAGGTCCGAACAGGAAGCGCGTACGCCCAGGTCATGCGACCTGGACGATTGAAAATCCGCGAGTTCTCGTTGCGAGGTCCACGTGGTTGCTATCAGCTCCGGCGCGGAGTGAATTGCTCAGCTGCCTCTGGCTTACCCTGGTCAGCGCGTGGATTCCATTGAACGCCAGACCTGGCGACTACGCCGGGCTTAAGCCGTTGAGTTTCGTCGTAGTCTTCCCATGGGTGGAAGTACAAGGGCTCCAACTGATCCAGGCCCTGTAGGTGCTTGGAGTATTCCTGCAGGTATGCCTCACGTTCCTGCTCGGTCACTCTGGCCGGCATCCAGGCGGCGTAGGGCGGAAGTACAGTGAAGCCGGTGTAACCCAAGAGGCCATTGTGGATAGGCCAAAGTACGTGGTGCAGATCACCGTCGATGCCGTTCGGCTCGTACAGGGTCCCGGCGGTACCCGTAGTGATACACAGCATGGCCTTCTTGCCCTTGAAGTGGCCCGTGCCGTACTTCTTACCGGTCGAATATGCAAAGCCACGAGCAAAAACCCGATCAACCCAGCCTTTCATAATTGCCGGCATCGAGAACCACCACACCGGGAAGTGGAAGAGGATCAGGTCCGCTTTGCTGATTTTGTCTTGCTCCGCACGAACCTCCTCCGCAAATGAACTCGTAGCAAAGGCGTGCTCCTGTTCCCGAGAAAGGTCCAGATAATTGGCATCGGCACGTTTGCCAGCGAAGTCAGCGGCGCCAAGCGCTGCATGCCACCCCATCTCATACAGATCGCTCACCACGACGCTGTGTCCAGACCTCTCAAGGGTCTCGACTGCAACATTCTTGAGCGCAGCATTGAAGGAGTGCCGCTCTGGATGAGCGAAAACGATCAGTACATTCATGTTCAGGGCACCAGATCCAATTCAGTAATTTGGACATCACATCGAACCAGAAAGCAGCTCGCTAGTCTTGGACTTAAAAAGCACAAAGACTGCGGTGTTTTGCACAGCCCTGTCAGCCTGACTGACTATGCTGGCCCCCTTGATCTGGCAAGATTCACATCGCCTCCCCCACCAACAACATCGCGAGTCATGCGACGTCCGGCCCCTGCCCGCCAATATGCAGGAAACCGCGCCAGCCAGACTGCTTGTATGCAAGCCAAACTTGAGTCCAGAAAGGCACCATGCGGCAATCAATAAGAACCAACGGCTTCGATGAGGCACCCCATGGAAGCCCGGCTCCGCTGCCTGGTAGCCCTATGAAAGCCCCTAAAATGATAGTTCCTGCCCACAAAAGCTCCCTGAATCGCGTCGAGCTACTCCAGATGATCAGCTCACTTGAGCCGCCGGCCAACGAACAGATTTTCCGAAAACGGGCAGATCCGAGCACCTATACACCTGTATTGAAGGCCATTTCCGGGCAACCTCGAGGGGAAAGCCTGACCTTTCGCGCTAAGCTCACTGACCGATGCCTACGGCTCCTCTGCCGACTAGGACAGATCCCCCCACTCCACTGAGCGATCAAAAGCGCCTTCCACCAGGAAGGCGTTTCTGTTTCTGAACCTCCGACGCTCAGCTATGCAAAAAGCCGCCCCATCACAACCGCGTCAATTCAAGTCAACGAGGCACTTCATCTGCAACATAGAGGTGGTCATGGCGCTGATTGGCGACTGGCGCATGAAGGGCTCTCAAGACTCCCTCGAGCCCCATGTTCCGCATGATTCCAACCCTCAGGAGAAAACATGAAGCATCAAGACAAGGTTGTACTGGTCACAGGGGCTGCCCAAGGGCTTGGCCTGGCATGCGCTGAGCGCTTTCTCGCAGATGGCGCCAAAGTCCTGCTGGTAGACGTGCAGGAGGACAAAGTCCGCGCGCAGGCGGAACGTCTCGGCGACAAGGCTGCCTGGTGCGCGGCCGACCTGAGCAAGATCGACAGCGCGCTGGCCAAGGACATCGTCGATCAGGCGCTGAAGCATTTCGGCTCGCTGGACGTGGTGGTCAACAACGCAGGTGTGATTTTCACCGCCGACTTTGTCGACTTCCCGGAGGATCAATTTGATCGCGTGCAGCGCATCAACCTGAAGGCTCCTTTCCTCATTGGGCAAGCCGCCGCTCGCGTGATGATCGAAAAGGGCATCAAGGGCTCCATCGTCAACATGTCCTCAATCAATGCCGAACTGGCGAACCCCACCGCCGTGGCATACGCGGTCTCCAAAGGCGGCATCAAACAGCTCACAGCCGTCATGGCAGTCAGCCTCATTCAGCACGGTATCCGTGTGAACGCCGTGGGCCCCGGCACCATTGCGACCGATATGGTCCTCAACTCGGTAATGGCCAACGCTGCCCAGCGTAACACCGTGCTCTCGCGCACCCCGATCGGCCGCTGCGGAGAGGCTTCCGAAGTCGCCAGCGTCGCCTCGTTCCTCGCCAGCGACGACGCGTCCTACATCGTTGGCCAGACGATCTACCCGGATGGTGGCCGACTGATCCTCAACTACACCGTGCCGGTGAACGAGTGACCGTGATGGCTGGCCAGATATCTCTCGAGTCGGCCCCGCGCCTGAGCAATGCCGGCTCCCGAGGGTTGTTGCTCGATGTGGCTGTGGGCGCTTTCAGCGCCCAACTGCAGCAAAGGATTCTTGCGCTTGCTGCGCGAATGCTTTGCCATCCCTCTGTGGAACAGACCGTGCCTGGCATGAACAACCTGCTGCTGGTTTACAGGCCTCAGCAGATTGCCGAGCAAGCGTTGGCAGATGCCATGCTCCAGGCGTGGCAAGAGGTTGGGCAAACACAGCCGACTGGACGACTGGTGGAAATTCCCGTGGTGTACGGAGGTTCTTGCGGCGAGGACTTGCCCGCAATTGCCGAGCAGGCCGGCCTATCGGTCCAGACGTTCGTCGAGCTGCACAGTGCCGCCGAGTACCAGGTCGCCTGTCTTGGCGCCATGCCCGGGTTCCCCTATCTCAGCGGTCTCGATTCCCGCCTGGCGACGCCGCGCCGAGCGGTGCCACGCATGCGCCTGGAACAAGGGACGGTGATCATCGGTGGCCCTCAGGCAGCAGTGATGCCCTTCGCGGGTCCCTCCGGCTGGCATGCAATCGGCCAAACCAGCTGCCTGCTGTTTGACCCGGTCAATGAGCAACCGGCGCTCCTGCAGCCAGGTGACCGAGTTCGCTTCACTATCGCGGAGCTGTTGCCATGATCGAAATCCTCACGAACGGGGCCCTCAACTCCGTACAGGATCTCGGCCGAACGGGATACCTCAACATCGGCGTCAGCAACGGCGGGGCAATGGATATTCCAGCCCTGACAATCGGCAATCTGTTGTTGGGGAACCCGCCGGACTTTGCAGGTCTGGAAGTCGTTCTGTTTCCCTTCCGGATCAAGATTCTCGCTGACTGCCGCCTTGCCCTGACGGGGGCGGATTGCAGCGCGGACCTAGACGAGCGAATAGTCGCCCCAGGTTGGGTGGTCAATGCCAAGGCAGGGCAGACCCTTACGCTACGGCCTCCTCGACGAGGCGCCCGTTGCTACATCACCTTCGCCGGCGGTATCGATGTGGAACCCGTAATGGGTTCCCGCTCGACAGATCTCAAAACCGGATTCGGCGGATTCAAAGGGCGCGCACTGCAGCGCGGAGACGTCATCCCAGTGGGCGGTACGGCTATCTCGCATCGCGCCGAATTTGGCTCGGCCATGGCTGTTTCCTATGCAGAAAGAGGTGGCCTAGTAAATGTCCGGGTATTGCCGGGGGCAGAATTCGACGCCTTTGATGAGCAGTCACGCAGCTCGTTCTTTTCCCAGGAATGGACCATCACTCAGGACAGCAACCGGACCGGCATGCGCCTGAAAGGAGAGCCTCTTTCGCTGTCGATGCCCCTTGAAATGCTGTCCCACGGCATCCTGCCCGGCACGATTCAAGTGCCGCCGGCTGGGCAGCCGATGATCCAGCTGGCTGACGCGAATACCTCAGGGGGATATCCCAAGATCGCCCACGTGATTGATGCCGACTTTGCGCTATTGGCCCAGGCCCCCATCGGATCGCGTGTTCGATTCAACGCCGTCACTCAGCAGCAAGCCCTCACTGCCCAGGAAGAACTGGACCGCCAACTGAAGCAAATTCAGAACGCCGTCCAGCTGAAGTACCGATACGCGTGAAACCGCGGGAGTGCAAAACAATGAGCAATCAGAATCTGAGCGTTGACCTCAACTCCGACATGGGAGAAGGATTCGGCGCTTATCGAATGGGTGACGACGAAGCGATCCTCGACATCGTCAGCACCGCAAACGTGGCTTGCGGTTTTCATGCCGGCGACCCGGAGATCATGGCCAGCACTTTTGCCCTGGCCAAGCAGAAGGGCGTCGCAGTCGGTGCACATCCAGCCTTTCCCGACCTTTGGGGATTCGGTCGTCGACGCATCCCCTTCTCTGTAGGCGAGATCGAACGTCTGGTCGCCTATCAGATTGGTGCGGCTCAAGCCCTGTCCGCCTATGCCGGTCACCCAATCACCCATGTCAAAGCACATGGCGCCCTCGGAAACCTGACCCAGACGGACGCCGACGTGGCCGGGGCGGTTTGCCGGGCAATTAAAGCGGTAGACCCTTCTCTCGCTTGCCTTGTTATCGCCCTCGGCCATCAGGCACGCATCGCAGCCGAAATGGGGCTGGAGGTTCGTTCCGAAATCTTTGCTGATCGAGCCTACGACGATAACGGCCACCTGGTACATCGGAGCCTCCCCGGCGCCGTGATTCATGACGCCCAAGAGGCCTCCGATCGCGTTGTGAGAATGGTCAAGAACCAAGCGATCGAAACCATCACTGGGCGCACGCTTGCCTGCCCAATCGATTCCATTTGCGTACACAGCGATACGCCTGCTGCCGTGGCCATTGCGCGTGAAGTCCGCAATGCCCTTGAGCGGAACGGGATCACTGTGGCCAGCAAGCCCCATCCCTTACACAACGGATAAGAAGATGAAGCTCGATTTCATTGAGAGTCTCGTCGATCTCGCGGAGCGCGCACGCCTGAGTGAGCTCGAGTACCGCGAGGGCGACAGCCGCGTCAGCCTACGTTTCGCCGGCACGTCGAACGGACTTACTGCTGATGAAGGCTCCCGAGCAGAGTCTCTCCATCCGGCAGCGCAAGCGCAGGCCGGCGCGTCAATCGCTGACGCCAACTCCGTTCACACTGTCACGTCACCGCTGGTAGGGATCTTCTATCGGGCTCCCTCGCCTGACAAACCGCCCTTTGTAGCCGTGGGTGATCGGGTCGAGGCAGGTCAAACCCTGGCCATCTTGGAGGCGATGAAGATGCTGAATCCGATCGAGGCCGATCGGGCAGGACGAATCGTAGAAGTCCTTTCCGAGGATGGTACCTCTGTCGATTTCGGCGTTCCGCTGTTCAAGATTGAGGAGGAGAAGTGATTATGTCTGCTCCTGCATTTGACAGTGTTCTGATCGCAAATCGCGGTGAGATTGCCCTTCGTGTTTTGCGCGCTGCGCGCGATCTTGGACTTCGGACTATCGCGATTCACTCGGACGCAGACGCCAATCTGCGCCATGTTGCCTTGGCTGATCAGCGCCTCTGCATCGGGCCCGCAAGCGCCTCGCAGAGTTACTTGAATATCGAGCGGATTCTCCAGGCAGCTGAACTCACCGGGGCGGGGGCAATCCACCCCGGCTACGGTTTCCTTGCTGAAAATGCGGGTTTTGCTGCAGCCGTCGAGTCATCCGGCCGGGTTTTCATTGGCCCGAGAGCAGAATCCATCCGGCTCATGGGCGACAAGGTATCTGCCAAGCAAGCCATGATCGAGGCAGGTGTCCCCTGTGTTCCTGGATCGCCCGGGGCACTGCCGGCCGACGTACAGGCAGTTCATGGGTTGGCAGAAGAGTGCGGCTACCCACTAATTGTGAAGGCCGCTGGTGGTGGTGGTGGGCGAGGTATGCGCATAGTGCGCAATGCCGCGGAGCTTAATGAAGCAGTGGCCCTGACGCGGGAAGAGGCCGGCCGAGCGTTCGGTAACCCCGAGGTCTATCTAGAGCGATTCCTCGAGCACCCGCGGCACATCGAAATTCAGGTGCTGGCAGATGCCCATGGCAACGCCGTTTGGCTAGGAGAGCGCGACTGCTCCATGCAGCGACGGCATCAGAAGATCATCGAAGAGTCACCTGCCCCTGGAATCAGCCGAGATGATATTGCGAAGATCGGTGAGCGATGCGTACAGGCATGCAAATCCATCGGTTATCGCGGCGCAGGAACGTTTGAGTTCCTCTACGAGGATGGAGCGTTCTTTTTCATCGAAATGAATACCCGGGTTCAGGTCGAGCATCCTGTCACCGAGCTGGTTACGGGCGTCGACATTGTTCGCGAGCAACTGCTGGTGGCATTGGGTGAACGTCTGTCGTTGCGCCAGGAGGATATCCAGGTCCGCGGCCATGCGATCGAATGCCGAATTAACGCAGAAGATCCGTTCAGTTTCATCCCTTCCCCTGGGATGGTGAACCACTGGGTGGCCCCGGGTGGTCCTGGCGTACGGATCGATAGCCATCTTTACAGCGGCTACAAAGTCCCCGCCCATTACGACTCTCTGATAGCCAAATTCCTGACCTACGGCGAAAGCCGGGAGCAGGCGATCGTGCGAATGCGCGGTGTGCTGGAAGACGCAGAGCTTCAGGGGATCAAGAGCAACATTCCCCTGCATCAGCGCTTGATGCGCGAACCAGGATTCGTCGCAGGAGGCTTCGATATCCATCACTTGGAACGCTACCTGGCCCAACGGGAGGATTGATATGACTCCGAAAATGATCGAAGAGATTGCCAGCCTGCTCAACAGACGCGGTCTCGAAGCAATCGAATTCGAACAGGGCAACGCAGCCCTTCGCATGGTTCGCGGTGCGAAAGGACCGTCCAACGTTATCCATGCGCCCGCTCCCGAAGCGGCTGAGGCAGTTGCCAAGGCGATGATCTGCCATTCACCGGGAATGGGGTTCCTGCGCCTTATACACCCGCAGCGCGAAGCTCCCAACGTCGCCGTGGGGGATCACGTGGGCGACGGCGAGACTCTGGCCTACCTGCAGTGCGGAGCGCTCCTTCGGGAAGTCACCGCCAACTGTTCGGGAACGGTCAAGCAACTACTGGCCGTGGAAGGCGAACTCGTCGGCTTCGGGCAACCACTGTTCGAGTTCGAATGAGACAAGGCGATGAGTCAGGCAATTCATTCGTCGCAAAGGGTGTTCGGACCGAGCCAGACGATTCTCGCCGCTGCCTATCGGTTGCTCGTTGACCAAGGTTTCGGGGCGATGTCCATGCGTGGTTTGGGCGCGCTTGCAGGCATGCAAGCTGGGAGCCTCTACCACCATTTCTCGGGCAAGCAAGATGTGCTTGAGGAGGTCCTTCATCATCTGCTTCAGCAACGTCTGGATTCCTGGCTCGTCCACAAGCCCGCAACTGCTCACGTGCTGTTGGGTCTCGAGGCATTCGTTTCCTTTCACGTGGAGTACGTGCTCGAACGACCGGAGGAGCAATCGCTCTTACGGTCAGAACGACGATACCTGCAGGACGATGCGAAGCAGAGACTGGATCGGCTGGAATGTCGCTACCGCCAAGAGTTGCGGGACCTTATCGCCGTTGGGACACGGAAAGGATTGTTCCGCGCTGCGGACGTTGAGATGACCACCAACGCTCTGTTTGCGCTGCTGGAAGGTGTAGATGCGATCGTCGGAACGCGTTCGAGCAAAGCACAAAGTGAGATGAGGGATTGGATGATCGCTCTCTCAAGGCGACTACTGCAGGTGGAAGTGGATGACTAGTCCGAGACGCGAAACCCTCATGCATCCAGGGGTAGTTGGTTCGTTCGAAGTACTGATTGACCATCCCTCCGAACCTGTAGCCCAAGCGCTGATCATTCACCCCCACCCCCGCCTTGGAGGAAGCGCACGCCATAAGGTACCCCATGCAATCGCGCGCGCTTTGGCGGCCTCGCATATCACCTGCTGGCGGCCGAATCTTCTCCACGCGGGAGCGCTGGAAGGTCGGCATGACGGAAATGGGTGTGAACTCGATGAGCTCTGCCAGTTGCTGAAAACCATGCACCGACAGCACGAGAACTTACCCATCGTCGTGGTCGGTTTCTCCTTCGGCGCACATCTGGCTGCACACCTTTCCTGCCGACAGTCGCAATCTGTGGCAATTGCCGACTTCCTGCTTTGTGGATTACCCGCTGGCAATGTCATGGATCAGCGCCACTACGAGACCCCCCCCGTGCCAGGAGCCTATGTCGTTCATGGCGAAGCGGATGAAAGTGTCCCTCTCCGCCAGGTTCTGGAATGGGCCGCACCACAAGGGAATGCGGTTACCGTCGTCCCCCATGCGGATCACTTCTTCAACGGCACCTTGCCGACGCTGACCCGCTTGCTGGTCGAGCGTGCACTACAGAAGGTTGGGGCCTTCCCCATGTCCCCAGCGATCTCCGGGTCGTAGACCTATTCCTAGGTCGATTGAATTTTTACTCGAGGAATTTTGAGATGGTTGAGTTCCAGTCGCGGCCTCTTCAGGAGGTTCAGAGCCTGTTTGATGACATCCAAGAGCATTACCTGGCTCAGTGCGCCGAGAAGCTGAATATCAACATGGCCAGGGGGGTTCTCAGCAGCGAGCAACTCGATCTCTCCAATGGACTATTCGAACAGACCAATTTTATCGCCCAGGATGGCACAGATTGCCGCAACTACATGGGGCAGCAAGGCTTGCCTGAGGCCAGAAAACTTTTCTCCAACGTCCTCGGGGTTCCGCCGGAGCAAGTTGTGGTGGACGGCAACTCCAGCCTCGCCTTGATGCATGACTGCCTTTCTTACGCCTGGCGTAGCGGTACCTGCGATTCGGCACTGCCCTGGGGCAAACTGGACGACATTGCCTTCCTCTGCCCGGTGCCCGGCTACGATCGCCACTTCTCCCTCTGCGAATCGTTTGGAATTCGCTTGATCCCGGTGGATTTGCGTGACGACGGTCCTGATATCGAACAAGTCCTGGAGTTGGTGAAAGACCCGGCTGTGAAGGGCATGTGGTGTATTCCCAAATACAGCAATCCCACTGGCACCATCTACAGCGACTCGGTCATCGAGGCTCTTGCCCGAATGGAGACCGCTGCACTTGACTTCCGGCTGTTCTGGGATGACGCCTACACATTGCATCACCTGACCGAGGAACGTGTCGCCATCGCCAACATTACCGAACTGTGCGAGCGACATGGCCACCCGAATCGGGCGTTTGTCTTCGCGTCCACGTCAAAGATGACATTCGCAGGATCCGGCCTGGCATTGTTTGGGAGCTCTCCGAAAAACATCGCCTGGTGGCTGCGCCATGTCTCTTTTCGAAGTGTCGGCCCCGACAAGATCAATCAGCTTCGCCACGTTTCCTTCTTGAAGGATTTCGCAGGCCTCGAGGACTTGATGGAAGGGCATCGCCGCATCTTGGCACCACGCTTTGATGCAGTGAAATCCGTATTCCAGGAAAGACTCTCCTCCTGGAAGGTTGCGACCTGGTCTTCGCCCCTTGGCGGCTACTTCATCAGCCTCAATTGCATGCCTGGCACAGCCAAGCGAGTTGTTGAGCTGGCAAAGAAAGCTGGTGTGCAAGTGACAGCGGCAGGCGCAGCATATCCTTACGGTCGAGACCCCCACGACAGCCATCTGCGAATCGCTCCTTCGTCGCCAACACTGGAGGAGCTCAAGCAGGCAGCCAATCTTGTATCGACCTGTGTGCTGGTCGCCGCGTGCGAACATCGCCTGGGGCTCATCACGGCGGCTTAGCAAGGGACTCCATCCCCGCAGCCGGGCGTACCGCTCGGCTGCATTTGGAAAGTCGGCTCACAGAGATGATTCAGCGATGGACATAGTTCGACTCAAAACTCTGATACACGTGGCGGAACTGGGCAGCCTGAGTAAAGCTGCCAATCGACTGCATATCGCCCAGCCGGCACTCAGCAGGCAAATTCGCCATCTGGAAGAGGAGCTCGGCGTCGAGTTGTTCGAACGCCATGGTCGCGGGATGGTAGTTACCGAGCTTGGCCTGCAGATCGTCGAGCACGCCTCCCGGATACTGGAGGAGATTGAGTCCATACGAGCCACGGCTGCCGGAGGCTGTTCGTCGTTCTGGGGCAGCGTCACCATCGGAGCCACGCCAACCGTTGCGGAGATCGTCACGGTGCCGCTTGTGCGCAAGATTCGCGAGCTGCACCCCAACCTGGCAGTTCGATTTTCTTCCGCATTCAGCGGATACCTATTGGACTGGCTACAGAGTGGAGAGCTCGATCTGGCATTTTCCTACGATCCCCAGCCACGCCACACGCTTCGCATCCAGCCAGTCATGATGGAGAACCTGGTACTGGTAGGACCTCCCGGCGCAGAACTAAGCCTCGACAAACCGGTTACCTTTGCGAGCCTGCAGGACCACCAGGTGGTAATTCCGAGCACTCGTCACAGCCTCCGCGCGATCGTGGAAGAATGTGCCAAGCAAGCAGGCATCAAGCTCATCTGCAACGTCGAGGCTGACTCCTTTGCGGCGATGATCGATTTGGTGAGAGAAGGATTCGGATTGACCATCCTTCCACAGGCCTCCATCTATGCCCAAGTTCAAGCAGGCACCCTGTCAGCGGCCCCTTTGATCGACCCGCAGCCATCGAGAAAGCTTGTCCTGGTCTATCCCGCCGATCGCAAAGTCAGCCCCGCTGCAAAGTATGTTGGGGAAGCTTTCATCGAACTCACAGAGGACCTGGTGGCTCGTAACATTTGGGCAGGCCATATGTTGTAGAAGGGCACCTCGCGCTATACCAGGAGGAGGACCCGCCCCGCCTTGCTGATAGTTCCCTGCGAGAAGCGCTGCCGCCAATGCGGTCCTTGGTGCTGAATCACCTCATTGAGGGGCGCGTTGCCAACAGCAGGCCAGCAAAGATCAGCGCTCCACCCAACCAATGGTAGTTCTGCAGAACTTCGCCCAACTGCAGATAGCCAAGCAAGGCTGTGAACACCGGCAACAGGTAGTTGGTGAGCACGGCCTTGGCCACGCCCAGCACGCGGACACCTTGATTCCACAGCAGGTATCCCAAAAGCGAAGTGCAAAGGCCTGTGTAGCCGATGGCAGCAAGGTTCTCGCCAGAGATTTCGAAACTCTGCCCGTTAGCCAGCTCCTGCAGGTAGAACGGCAGCAGCAGAGGCACGCCACAGAGTATCAGTGACCCCAGTAGCACTAGTGGCGGAAACTGGAAGTAGTTGCTCCAGCGGCGTAACAGCACGGTGTAGAGGGCCCAGCCAACCACGGCAAGCAGCATGATCAAGTCGCCGCGGTTGAAGGACAGCGCGGCCAGCTGAGTAATTTTTCCCTGGGCGATCAGCACAATCAGGCCGACAGTGGCCACCGCTAGCCCAAGCCAGGCGCGTCTTGGCGGCCATTCGTGGAGCAGCACGCCGGCACCGATGAAGGTGGCCATCGGTAGACAGGTGTTGAGCAAGGTTATGTTGATCGCCACAGTGGTACGCGCGGCGAAGTAAAGCAGCACGCTGTAGGTGCAGATCCCCAACGCAGCCACCAGCACCAGTCGCCAGCCAGCGCGGCGCAACTGGGCGCGGGACTCCCACATCGGCCGGGCAACGAAAGGCAGTAGGAGGGCCAACGCCAAGTTCCAACGCCAGAAGGCCAAGTTAAAAGGTGGAATGGCTTCGTGGAACGCACGGGCGATGAGGGCATTACCGGCCCACAAGAGGCTCGCTACAACCAGGCCGAGCCAAGCCAAAACGACGGTCCGGCCTTGTTGTTGGTGCATGGCTCAGATCCGTCCGAGGGGACGCAGGCGATTCTGAGGAGCCAGTTGTTCCGTGCTGCTTACCGTGACGCCGAGGTCTTTCCAGATGCCGTCCTTGATGCCGTAGATGCAGCCATGGACGGACAGCTCCTGGCTACGGTGCCACGCGTTCTGGACGATGGTAGTGTGACTAACGTTCATCACCTGCTGAATGACGTTGAGTTCGCAGAGGCGGTCCACCCGGTCTTCTTCACTGGCGAAGGTAGAGAGGTGATCTCGATGTTCGTAGTAGATGTCACGGATGGTGCGGAGCCAGCCATCGATCAGACCAAACTGCGCACCATGCATGGACGCCCGTACACCGCCGCAACCATAGTGGCCGGTGACCAGGATGTGCTTCACCTTGAGAACGTCCACGGCGTACTGGATGACCGACAGGCAGTTGAGGTCGGTGTGCAACACCACGTTGGCCACATTGCGATGGACGAAGAGGTCGCCGGGCAGCATGCCAACGATTTCGTTGGCCGGCACCCGGGCGTCGGAGCAGCCGATCCAGAGGTATTCCGGTACCTGCTGCTTGGCGAGCTTGGCGAAGAAGTCCGGTTCGCGTTGCTTGATGCTTTCGGCCCAGCGTGCATTGTTGTCGATCAACTGCTGCAGGTCACTCATATGTCTTTTCCCACATTTGCCGGCGAACCGAGAGAACGCCGGGAGTTTTCTGACTCAATTCACAGGCGCCGCCGGGCACTTCCCGATTGTTCAGGGAGATGCCCCTCACGCACTACGTGTTATCGCGGAAGCAAAAACGTCAGGATCAAGGTTGCCACCCGAGCAGACGACAGCGACGGTCTTGCCATAGAAGTTCGACTTTTGAGCTAGAACGGCCCCCAGTGCAGCAGCCCCTCCCGGCTCGACCACCAGCTTTAGCCATCGGAAAGCAGCAGCGATTGCCATGAGCGCTTCATCGTCCCTTACGTTCAAGCAGGTGGGGCGACATTCATGCAGCACACTAAATGGGATGTCCCCTACTGAAGGTCCGCTCAGTGCATCTTGAATAGTCGTCGTGGAGTGGACGTTTCTCACCGGAGATCCACTGATTAGAGAACGAGCCAGCTTCTCGTACCCAGACGGCTCAACGACGTAGCAGCTCGCCTGCGAATGAAGCGCCTCAAATGCAGTGATAACGCCAGATGCAAGGCCGCCTCCACTGCTGCCGACCAGTAGCGCATCTGGCTTTATCCCCAACTCAGTCAATTGCTCACAGAACTCAAGGCCCAATGTTCCCTGGCCAGCCATCACCTGGAGATTGTCGAAAGGAGGAATGAAGGTCAGATCGCGGGTCCGCGCCAGTTGATCCACGACCTGGCCCCGATCTTCCGATGCTGGGTCGTAGAGCACGACTTCTGCTCCCCACCAGCGACAGTTTTCCTGCTTGATAGCCGGGGCAGTCGTAGGCATCACAATGACAGCCGGACATCCAAGCAGCTTGGCACCCGCAGCAACGCCTTGGCCGTGGTTGCCCGCGGAGTACGTGATCACTCCCTTCCTCACAGCTTCGTCGCCCAGCGAAAGCATCAGATTCAGGGCACCTCTCAGCTTGAAGGCCCCGGTCCGCTGAAGAGATTCCGCTTTCACGATTACCCGGCATCCAGCAGCGGCATTGAGCTGAGGTGATTCGAGAATCGGAGTCCGAACTATGTGACCGGACAACCGGGCTGCGGCCTCCTGGATATCAACCAGACTGAACGAGAGCATCAAACCTCCGGAAGCGTGTTCTTTTAGCAAGTGGCAAAGGACGGACAGCCGAAGGTCGGTTGGCTCCGACACGTCGGCTATCCAGGAGGCCTTGGGAGCACAGCCAATGAAAAAAAAAGGAGCCGCCTTAAGCCAATTCTCGAGCGGCTCGGAGGAAAGCAATGACCATCAGCGTCGACATAGGACAAATGTTCTGCTCAGCCCTAGTCCAAGAATCGTGCTTGGTCCGAGCAAAGTTCGTAGGCCATCGACGGATGCGTTTACTCGTTGACATCCGGATCTTTGAGCATGGGCCGGATGATGCTCGGAGGGGATGGTCGCCCTGAACAAAGGCAAAAAAAAGCGTTATTAATTTATGTAAATACGCGAAAAAAAATCGTGTTTTACTAGTGGGAGCCTCTATCCGATTCGAGACCCCCATGACCTTCAAACAGCTCGAAGCTCTCTACTGGACCGCGAAGCTGGGTGGATTTCTTCCAGCAGCCCAGAAACTCCATACCACGCAATCAGCGATATCGAAGAGGGTCCAGGAGCTGGAGTCGTTGCTGGGAACGCCGCTATTCGACCGCACACTCAGGTCTGCGCGGCTTACCGAGAAGGGAAGCGAGCTGCTTGTTCATGCCACACGGCTGCTGGACATGCGCGCCGAGGTTCTTGATCGAATGAGTCAGCACGATGTGATCGAGAGGACTCTGCGTCTCGGCGTCACTGAGCTGACTTCCATGACCTGGCTTCCAACGCTCGTGGAAGCCATTCAGGCCCGCTATCCGAAAGTAATCGTAGAACCCCACGTCGACATGAGTGCGAACCTGCGAGACAGGCTGCTCGCGGAGGAAATAGATCTGATGATCGTCCCTGAGATCTATGCCGAGCCCCGTTTCGCGTCTCAATACGTTGGCAAGGTGGAGAATGCCTGGATGAGCCGACCAGGGCTGGTCACGTCTGAACGGCCCTTGAGCCTAGTAGATCTTGGCGCTTACCGAGTGCTTCTAGATAAGTCGGGGCCAGGCATGGTCTACGACCGCTGGTTCAAGAGTAAGGGGTTCACACCTGCCAGCACGCTAACCAGCAACAGCATCGTGGCGCTGGCGGCAATGACGATCTCAGGGCTTGGTATAAGTTACTTCCCTCGTCACTGTCTCCAACCACTTCTGTCTGCGAATCTGCTACAGATACTCGAAGTCAATCCCGGCTTACCGGATGTCCCCTATGCAGCTATGTACAAGGCGGAAAGCCCCAGTGAACTGACGTGCGCAGTCATTTCCCTGGCCCAAGAATGCTGCGACTTCTCCACGTTAATAAAGCCTGAGGCGCCTCTGAACAGGCCCCTTCCAGGCGTTGTGAATGCCACGAACTAACGCGGTGCTTATGCCATGGCGGTGGCATCTGCGTGAATAGCCCCAGCGAGTCACAATGCTCCAGACTACTTCGCTTCAACTGCCCAAGGCTCCCCACCCTTCAAGTCCGTTGTCGGCCAAAGCTGCCTCAAGGTCGAGGGTTCACCCTCCCATGATTAACCATCTTCGCTCTGGCAGTAATACCTCGAAATAGTCAATCCGGTTGAATATTTTTTCGGCTGCGCACTTCTCCTTGATAATCTCGTTCCAAACCAATGACCGGCCATGGGGATCGTGACGATTACTCCATAAATATCGAGAAAGAGTTCTGGGATGCCCCTCTTGAAATGCTCGAAGGTGACCCGCACGCTGCAGAAATTTGATTGATTCACTCTCGTTCTGCGCTCGACGAGCTCCCTCCAATCCAGACGCCGCTGCAGACCGCTCTTGACTCGATTGGGCCGCTAGGACCATACGTGCGGTTGACTTCGCACGCGACAAAATGGCCATAAATGGCAGATCGAAATTCTACGCGAGCTCCATGGCCATCATGAAAAACTCCATTCGGGTCGCCATATTCATCTATTCCGTAAAGGACAAGATGGCGCTACCCTCGCTTCCTCATGTTGGATAACATCGAAGATAAGGGGATGATGGAGGCCAGAAGCCAAAACTTACAACGAGTCCTGGTAGAGAAATGTGCCAAACTGGAGAATGACTATCAGATTATCTGAACCACATCCATGATCGATCCAAAACTTAATACTTCTGACTATGTGGTGGGCCATTTCTACAAAAAAGGCGAACACACGATCAAGTTCTCGAAAGGCAACATACATTAAGTAGCATCTCAAGGGCGAAACGCCCTTGAGGCGGCCTCGCCGGACAACCGCCAGCGAAGCCGGGGCGTTTTAGTAGCCTTGACCTGCCTCACTCGAAAAAACGCCATCTCGTACTCACGCCGCTATCAGCTCCCCGCGTGAAATATCACGCACGGTTTTGCTATATTTCAAATAACACACACGTCCTTGCGATAAGGAGCAACGCAGTGTCAAAGCTGGCTGAATTTAGAGCAGTAGAAAAGGCGCTTCAGGAGCAACTCGCTCAATTTGAGGCGCTGAAAGCCGATGCGGGCTTGAAGAAAGAAATCGAATTCGAAGAAAAATTGAAGACCCTAATGCAGGCCTACAGCAAGGGGCTCAAAGACATTATCGCCATCCTGGAGCCCGTTCCGGCGGGCCGCAATTTGGAGAAGGCCGCGAGCGCGCATCGCCGACCGCGCGTCCTCAAGCGTTATAAGAACCCCCATACCAATGAAGTGGTGGAAACCAAGGGCGGCAATCACCGCGTCCTGAAAGAGTGGAAAGCCGAATACGGCGCAGCCACTGTGGAGTCCTGGCTTCAGGCCTAATCGGCCATCCGGGGCGGTTTCAGGGCCGCTCCGGAGCAACGCTTACCTACTGAGGATAGCCCACTGGGTCCTGCTGCCGCACGAGATGCACAAAGCCGTTCTAAGACAACAAACCACTCTGCACGGGCATTCGAGGAGAGCTTCTAATCGAAGCGCAACAAGCCGCTATCCCCGACCGCCAAGATCGGATCGAGCCAAAACGATCTGCTCACCCCCTCACGAGTTGGCTGAGGTTCCTGACCATCTGCGCCGCCATCTCCTCCTGTTCTACGCCGCGAAGCCTGGCCAACTCCAGCACGGTTCCACGCACATCCCGCGGGCGAACAGGCTGGCCATCTTCAACAACGAACGGACCATCGGTTTCGGTGAGGATGCGGTCCAACGGAAGTGAAGCAATCAATTGCTGCTGCTTCGCTGACTTGAACATTTGGGTGTTGATTGAAAAGTAGCAACCAAGCTCAATGGCTCTCCGCGCCTCAGAGGCCGTCCCGGTGAACCAGTGCAGTACAACAGTCCCCTTCTCGGCGGGAAGGAATTTCTCAACGTGAGCGAGCACCTTGGGCACGGTGCGGACGCTATGGACAGTTAGTATCTTGTCGCCCTGCTCAGCACAGGCCTGCAGAATGCGGCTGAATACCCGCTCCTGGGCCTCGAAGCTCTTGTAGAAACGCGGCCCAGCATCTAATCCCACCTCGCCAACATAGCGGCTCTGTTCGAGCAGTCGCTCGAACAGAGGCAACTCCGACTCACGCTCCCCAACCAGTTGAGGGTGGAGGCCCAGCGCGACCCGCACAAAAGACGAGCGCTCGGCCAACTCCTTATTTCTAGCCCAGGCCTTAGGGGTAGTGGTTACGGTTAAGGTGGCAACCTGTTCCGCGTCGCACTCCGCAATCAACTGTTCATGGTCTCGGTAAAGGTCCAGGTGGCAATGAAAATCGACCCACCGAGGCCGTCTCATGGAGGTGCTTCTCATAGCGGGCTCGCACTAACTCCCACCAGGTACTTCTCCACCTCCAGCAGCCCTTCGACATACACCCTTTCATACTTATCCCAGTCGTCCGGGTGGTCTGTGAGCGGACCGGGGCGATGGATATCGAAACGGGCCTGGCCGGGCATTGCCCTGAGGCGAGACAGAGCGAGCTGGAAGGACCGCACATGCTGCCCCTCGACTTGTGCCGTGTTAAGGACTTGCGCATGGAGATCTTGGATCAGATAGCGAGTCTTATCACGACCGCATCCTTCTAAAATCGCCGCACGGCGGATGATGCAGGGCACACAGTAGCCGCAATGTTTGGGCTCACGGTTGCTGGCATCGCGGGCAAAACGGGCCTTGCCAGGGGACGAGCAGGACATCGTCAAATGAGCGTGGTTTTTCAGGAAATCAGGAACTTGGCACTCCTGAGCCATCTGTCCCTTCGTTCGGTGCGCGTAGCGATTGTATAGCTCCGTCGTCAGCCCTAGCTCGCGGAACAGTTCGTTCACTCGGGCCATGTAGAAGGGATGGGTAGTACGAGTGCTGAGAGCGCCCAGACGGGTCGGATCGAGCGGTACGTTGAGCGAGATGAGCCCATTCTCTGGCACATGAATCGTGATCGTTTCGCCGGTCGCATCGGCTGCCAGCGCAGCAAGCGCAAAGAACAGGAAGGACCGGCCACGTAGCGTATCCTCCCCAACAGATCCGGTAACCGTGCCCTTGGGGAATCCAACTCGGGCCTGGATCTGATTCAACCGCGTTTGCGGGAATGCCTTCTTCAGCGCCGCCATACACAGATTCTGGTACGGGCTCGTGCTGTTGTTATCCCAGTAATGACTGACCAGCAGCGGTTCCTCCCCTTCGGAGATGAGGTCAACCGCCCCAATGAAGCTGTCCAACCCACCGGAAAACAAGCAGACGCCGGTAGGGTGGGCAGTCCTCAGCTTGGTGAGCGTTGGCGCCAATGACCTGATGCCGGCCGGGCGATCCCTGAAGAAGAATCGCCAGCGATCGCCGGTCAAGAAGTTGAGCGTGCGGGCCAAGTGCTGATCCAAGCGCGACCACAGGGCGATGTCCCCTACCGGAAGGTACAGATCGATCTCGCGCGTCCAGGCATTCTGCGAGTTCTTGGGCCGCGAAATCCTCGTATCCGCTGCCGTCACCAGCGCTGCGAGAATGGCCAGATCGATTGAGGTTTCGGAGGGGGTAAGTCCCAAGCTCGAAAGCTGCATGATGGCTTGGCCAATGCCAAACGAGAGCGTGTCGCCGTCCAGGAATTGAATGTCGGTGGCGGTGCTTCCCGGGCGATGAAGCGGCACAACTTGATTATCGGTACTGCCAAGGCGACAGATCAGGCTATGGCTCTTCATTTGGCAGACTCCCCGGCGATGGCAATGATCTCGAACGCCGCCTCATAGATCTCCAGCACCACCCGATCAACATCCTTATCGCTGAGTGCAGGCACTGAACCTAACTTGTCGGCAAGCTTGCCCCTTGTGGCGCCAGCAACGAAGTTGTGAAGTTGCTTTTCGGCACGCTCGGCCTGGGCAACGTCGTCAGAAAGCATGATCCCCCGCCCTCCGAGCTCGGCCATGACCATCCCTTCGATCGAGCGCACGATGAAATCCAAGAAGAAGTCCTGCATCTGCCCAGGGGTCATTTCGTCGAAGGTGCCGACTCCCGCTTTTCCCAGCTCGCTGATGTTCGCGAGCATCGCCTGACGGGCAACTGCCTCATCAATCGCGCCACCTGCCGGGCAGATGAACTCCATCATTGAAAGAAAAACGTCTCCGGCCGGACGGCCGGACAGCGCTACGAGGTCAAGCCGGCGAAGAACCTCTGTTGCACCGACGCGCTGCACATCGCGGAAGATCGATAGAAGCCGGCCGGCTGATGCGCGCGATGCCCCCATTCTTCGGGCCGCGCGTCTCGAACCTCCGGTTCCTTTCCGCACATACCCCGATACCGCCCGCCCTAACTCCCCGGAGCCGCCTCCCTTCGAGAAACGCGTGAAACTCGACCTTGCGCTCCCGAGCGCCCCCGGCACGAACCCGTCGGCGGCCGGGCCAGCAGCAGGATCTGTTGCCGACGCCGTACCATCAGCAGCGCCCGATTGGCCTGGGACAGGCTTGGTCGGAGGAGAAGGTTCATCCACCCAAGAAGGCACTAGTCCGGTCGCAGAACCACCATATCCTTTGGAGGTACCCATCACTTGCCCCTTACTTTCAAAATCACGTTCGCGGTACTGGCCAATGTCTGGTTGTCTGGGCTGACGCTCCATTCCTTCAAGATTGTGGTCAGTTCCTTAGCATGGGCGTCGTCTTTGATGCATTCATCCCAGCAGGATGCGGCCCAGGCCCCTAGCTTTGAAACCTCAAAGGTACGAATCAGATCAAGGAGTCTCCGTTGCAGGAACTGATGCTGGAGCACGAGATGGATCATGCCCTGTACCCCACTGGGCTCGTCCTCGAAACTATCCGCTTGGAAAATCCGAGCCCGCAGCATTTCGAAGACTTCCTGGCTATCCGACACGCTCAGCGCGCCGACCTGCTCAGTAATACCGCCACCCTTCATGAGCGCCCGCGGCCCCATCAACTTCTCGACCAAGCCCTCGAGATGGCTGTCCGTGTTGTAAGCGCCGAGCGCGCTGCGCTTATCGCGGGTGATGAAAACGTACGGTCGCAGGTCTAGCTCACCCAAGCGCGGCTCAAGCAAGGCCCATCTGGAAACCCAATCATTGCCGAGCCAGTCGGCCGTCTCTTTTTGCGGCTTATCCTTGGACGCCTTCTTGCGCCCTGCATTGCCTTCATCGCCTGCCACCGCCTCTTCAGCCGACTCACTTTGTCGAACGGCAGCCTCAAGAAGCTCCAAGGCCCTAACCCGCCCGCTCGAAGACGAAGCGACCAAATGCGCGATCTGCTCATACAGGTCTGGCTGGAATCGCTCCGCCAGCATCATTTTGGCCAGAACCGGACGTTGAATATCAGAGCCAAACCCTCGGGCTTCGGCGATTTCATGACGGAGCATCATCGAGTTCAGAAAGCGCTTAATCTGACGTGGGTTGCCACGCGTCCCTTTGGCCAGGGGCTCAGTGACGTACCCACTCAGCAGCAGGGCCTGCTCAACGGCAGGCGTGACCTTGCCCTTGAGCGCTGTCTCCACAGCCGCGCGATCCAAGCCTCGGCTTATCCACGGCCGTCGCATATCTTCACGGGCTGAGGCCAACAGCGCCTGAAAGTCAGGGTTGTCAGCACCCAAGGCGTCTTCAGCGAGTAGCAGGCTGATGTAGTTGCGCGTTTCGGCAACACCTAACGCGGGAATCCTGAATGGCACCTGGATCAGCTTTTCCAGGTAGTTGCGGGCATAACTGACCGAGCCAGAACTGGGCGGCAAATCGGGGAAATGCTCACGCACTGCATACTCAATCATCATCTCGTCTGCCCCGATGACAAAGGCAGTGCGTTCGACGAACAAGAACAGCCGGATGGCCTCAAGCGTGGCAATAGCGGTATTCGGCAGGCAGCGGTCCAGATCGTCAACGATCACCACCAGCTGCTTGATGTCCGCGGCATCCAGTAGCGCTTTGAACTCCTCGCGGAACGCGTGCATGTGTGACGGCACATGATCGCCGTCGGCCTCCGCGTCCTTGAGGAATTCACCAGCCTTTTCCGTCAGCCCAGCGAGAGTTTTTTGATCAAGGTGCTCTGCCGGGTCGGAAACGACTGAGACGGCGAGGTCGTAAAACCCTTTGAGCTGATCAAAATTGGGTAAGCCCGCCATATTCATCGCGAACCCACCAGCCTTTCGCGCCATCTTCAGCCAGTCGAGTCGTTTGAAAACCTTGCGCGCCGCATCGGCGACTTTGTCCGAAGCTGGGCGAGCCCGACGCAGGTCCTCAATCACATTTTCGATAATGACCGTCTTGGCATCCTCAAAACCTTCGAAGGTCCAGCCGTTGAACCAAAGGCAGAGGACGTCGCCATCGTCTTGAAAAGCAGCCTGGGTCATCTTGAGAACACTGGACTTACCAGCCCCCCAATCGCCGTGGACACCAATAGTGATGGGGGCTTGCTGGGTTTCACGTATGAGCTTGACCACCGTACTTGCAATGGCTTCGTAGTAAAGCAAGTCCGTAGCAGTTTCTTGATCGTTCAGAAACATCTGCTGATCCTTAGCCGGTCGGCTCCATTGAGGAAAGCGCTCGGCGATACCATATCCGCGAGCACTAGCCTTTTGCCACATATTTGGTAAGGGTTCTATTCGGATAGGTACCTAAGGGTTACAGGTACTTGAGCCAGGCGATGTCGCGCCGGCGCGCCTTCAGGCGGGCAAACCAGCGCACGGGCAGGTACAGCGCCACCGCCAGCACCACCGTCGTGCTCCATACCGCCAGGACCGAGTCGAGGCCGAAGTACTGCCCGTGATTCGCGCCCCAGATCGCCAGGCCGGCTAGGTACAACAGCTTCAGCACGTAGAGGTGCAGCAGGTAGAAGAACATCGGCGCCGCCCCGAACACCGCCAGCCAACGCAGCAGGCGCCCCTCGTTGCGCCGCTCGAACAGCACCAGCAGCAACAGGCCCACGCCCAGGGTCAGCGCCAGGAACAGCAACGACGGCGGGTACTTGGTGATGTTGAAGAAGCTCATCAAGGTCTGGATGCCGGTTTCGCCGCTGAACCAGGGCTTTTCGCCGTAGCCATTGAGCAAGCGCAGCGCGAGGAACCCCACCAGCGCCCCGACGCCGGTGACGACCAGCCGCTGGCGACGCTGCACCGCCTCGCTCGCCCGGCCGAACCAGGGGCCGATGGCGTAGCCCAGGGCGATCACACCGATCCACGGCAGCACCGGGTAGGAAGTGCGCAGGCGCAGCCCTTCCGACGCTTCGATCCAGCCGCGGTCATGCAGCACCGCCCACGGCACGTGCAGCCAGGACTCCACCGGGAAGTGCAGGTCGTCCAGCAGGTTGTGGCCGGCAACCAGTATCAGCCCCAAGGCGACCAACAGTGCGCGCGGCAACCAGAGCAGCCCGGAGAGGGCCAGCATGCTCAGGCCGATGGCCCAGATCACCTGCAGGTAGATCACGCTCGGCGGCAGCTGGAAGGTCCAGGCGAAGTTCACCAGGGTGAATTCGAGCACCACCAGGAACAGCCCGCGCTTGAACAGGAAACTGGACACCACCGCCCTGCCCTGCTGCTTCTCGCCGTAGAGGAAGGCCGACAGGCCGGTAAGCAGGATGAACACGGGGGCGCACAGGTGCGCCAGGGTGCGGCTGAGGAACAGCGCCGGATCCGTCTGCAGCACGTCCATCGGGTCGGACACCTGCCTATGCAGGTAGAAGGTCTCGCGGACGTGGTCCAGCAGCATGAACAGGATCACCAGGCCGCGCAGGGCATCGATGGAGTGAAGACGGGTGGAAGGAGTTGGAGGCATGAGGACTTCTCTGAGCGGAATGTAATAATATTACATTTCAAGGAGTGCGCTTACCAGACAGTCTAGATCGGGACCTGGCGGCGTCCTGCATGCCGCGGCACCTACGTTCAGCCGCTCCATTCGATTGAGCGAAGGCCGGTCACCCGCGCCTTCGCCCCCGCAAGGAACCCGTTGTGATCCGTATTTCCCGTCTGACGTTTCCACTAGTCCTGGCCACCCAGGCGGCCGCCGCTCACGCCGAGTCCGCCCAGAAGCAGGCCAACGGCTTTCTCGCGGATGGCCGCTGGACGCTGCTCAACCGCACGGTCTACGACAACCGCGAGTATCGCCACGGTGCCCGCAGCAACGGCGCACGCAACGCTCGCAAACCATTCGCCGAACGCAACGGCTATGCCGAGGAATGGGCCTACGGCCTGATGGGCACCTTCCAGTCAGGCTTCACCCCGGGCACCGTGGGAGTCGGCGTCGACGCCCACCTGTACCATGGCCGCAAGCTCGACAGCGGCGGCGGACGCGCCGGCAAGGCACGCCTGCTGGGCCTCGACAACGACAACCAGGTCAAGGACGACATGACCCGCGGCGGTACGGCGCTCAAGCTGCGCGCCGCGTCCACCACGCTGGCCTATGGCGAACAGCGGGTGAAGACGCCGGTGTTCAGCTCCTCGGACAGCCGCCTGCTGCCGGAGACCGCCACCGGATTCTTTCTGCAGAGCAACGAGCTCGAGCGCCTGAGCCTGGTCGCCGGCCATTTCACCGAAAGCACCGACCGCAACGCCTCCAGTCATGACCAGGGCTTCGTGGTGAACTACTCCAACGGCCGCCAGGGCGACAGCGTCGACCTCGCCGGCCTGGTGTACGGGGGCGTCAATGGCCTGACAGCCAGCCTCTACAGCTCCCGCTACGAGGACACCTGGCGCCAGCACTACCTGGGCTGCGTCTACAGCTACGCCCTGGGTGAGGACCGCAGCCTGTCGTTCAATTTCAACCTGTACCGCACCACCGATACCGGCGAGGCGCTGTCGGGCCGGATCGATAACACCACCTGGAGCCTGGTATCGGGCTACACGCGCGGCGCCCACACCATTAGCCTCGGCTATCAGCAGGTGGATGGTGACACGCCGTTCGATTACGTCACCCGCGGCGCCATCTGGCTCGGCAACGCGGTTCAGCTCTCCGATTTCAATGCGCCCAACGAGCGCTCCTGGCAGCTGCGCTATGACCTGGCGCTGGCCCGGTTCGGCTTGCCGGGGCTAGCACTCAGCACCGCCTATCTACGCGGCGCCGACATCGACGGCAGCCACGTCGACCCGAACGGCGGCTACGCCTATCTGGGCTATGGCCGTGGTGGTAGGCACTGGGAGCGCGACCTCGAAGCGCGCTACGTGATACCGCACGGCGCGGCCAAGGGCCTGGCCTTCTCGCTGCGGCACAGCGCACACCGGGGCAACAAGGCACAGGCCGAACTCGACACCGACCAGATCCGCCTCGCCGTGGAATTTCCCCTTGATGGCCAGTTCTGAGCCCACCCCGCCGCCACCCTGGCGCTCCCTGACGATGCTGAGGCTGCCCGTTCGCGTCTACCCCAGAGGGAATTCGACGCTGAGCTCAAGGGCGCCACGTCCTTGAGTTCAGCACGCGGCGGATGTTTTCCAGCGAGGCCAGGGCATTCCGGTAATCCTCACGGGGCTGGTCGCTGCGCGCGGAGGCATTGAACACCTCGCGGTACAGTGCGCGCAGTTCGCTCTCAGGTTTGGCAGCCAGTTCAAAGATCGTCAGCAGTTTCATCTTCTTTTTTCCTCTCATTTTCCGGCCACCCATCGCGGCCTCATGGTGCTTGCCCACGCACAGGCGACGGCCACGGCTGCACCCGCATTCTTCGGGCCGCAACGAAGAGAAGGAGTCATTCATGACTTGCAGCACCGACGTGACGACGCCTATGCGAAAGCCCATAGATCAGGACGCGTGCGGTGTGACTGAAGAAGACGAGGGGAAGGAGAAGAGAAACGGCGATGACCGCGTCGAAATGGTGACGAGCCCCAGTGCGAACCTGCTGCGCTTCGCGCTGCAGGCCGGGCTCTATCGCGCGTAGCCACGCGACCGGGCCAATGAAGAACAATTGTCCCGGCCTTCCGGTGACGATCCCTTTCGCGAAAGAGAAGAAAGTCGCTATGGGCTCTGCCCCTGGCGCAACGCAAGGGTAAAGCTTCGCCCCGTCAAAGGGTCTCCCCGACCTTCCGCACCCAAAAGACGACATGGGTTTGTGCAGGCCGGGGGATTCCCCTCCCTTTGACCTAAGCCCTTGCGTTTTGCCTCCCCGGTCTCGCCGACGGGCAGGGGTGCATGTGCGCGCTACAGCACATGCACCCCAAGCCCTTTAAAGGAGAGCCCAAGCCATGACCATCACGCCCCGCATCTATGTTGCCGACCTGGCCGCCTATAACAGCGGCTACCTCCATGGCGTCTGGATTGATGCGAGCGCGGAAGTCGAGGACATCCAGGAACAGATAAACGCCATGCTGGCCGCCTCCCCCGTGAAGGATGCCGAGGAATACGCCATCCACGATTACGAAGGCTTCGACGGTTACCAGCTTGGCGAATACGAGAGCATCACTGCCGCGCACGAGCTCGCCTGTTTCATCGAAGAATTCCCGGAGTTCGGCGGTGCGCTGCTCGGGCATTTCTCCAGCATCGAGGAAGCCCGCCGCGCCGCTGAAGAGGATTATTGCGGCACCTTTGAATCGCTCGCCGACTACGCCCAGCAGCTCACTGAAGAGACCACCCAGATCCCGCCGTCACTGGCCTATTACATCAACTACGAAGCGATGGCCCGCGACATGGAACTGAACGACGACGTATTCACCCTCGAAACCGGATACCGCGAAGTCCATGTGTTCTGGAATCACTGATCCAGCAGGAAAGGGACTTCCCATGGACACCACCCGCGCAACCTTTGCCTGGCAGGGCCTCAGCATCGAGGTCCTGCTGACCCCCAGCTGGTCAGAGTGCTACCGCCACATCTACGGCTATCCACTCGCCCACCTGCAGATCAGCGCGGCAGGCCGTACCCCGCTGCCCATCTCGGAAACAGGCTACCGTTCGCACTTTGAGCGCGCCGACAACATCGCGGCAGCGGGCGGTGCGGTCGCCTATGCGCGTGCATGGCTCGATCAAGCGGCCCGGTCCCCGGCATGGATCGAGGCGCAGCAGGAGGCGCGGCAGATGTCGCTGTTTTAAAAAAAAACGGCCCTTCGGGCCGCATCTTCCTCAAGACAGATCACCTGCCAAGGCCTTGCTCCTGCGCTACGCGCCCGGAGGGCAGCCCATTGAAAAGTCCCCTGATCTCTTTCGGGCTGCCATGGCGGCTCTCGCTCCGTGCATACCGCTCCGGGTACTCCAGCCTGTCAATCTCACGCCGGTACTGCTCCCGGATCACGTTCGATTCCCGCACATGCTGCGCCTCCACCATCCATTCAGCGCGCTTGTCCAGCTGCTTCTGGCTCAGCGGCTTCACACGGGCTTGGTCCGGCCTGCATTCAGGCCGGTTATGCTCCAGCAGTATCCGACGCCGCGCGCGTTCAAGATCATCGGCGTAGCGCCGCCGTTGATTCTCCTTCAGGGCTTCCAATGCCTGGTCGCGCGCTTCCTGCAATGCCCGGATCTGCTGCGCGCGGATGACATCCGCCCCTCGCGCAGCCTGATTAAAACCGGCTTTCTCGTTCATGATGGCATCACCGCCCTATCGGGATTTACCGGGCAGGGACAATGGCCCCGCCGTCTTCGGCAATAGCGTTTGCAATGAGGCCTGCGGCGCAGGCTTCTGGCGGGCGAACTCCAGGTTGATCCCGCTGCACACAACCCGTCCCTGAAACCCGCAAACTGGACATCTCATGCTGGTGGCATCTTCAGCAATGCACGACAGGCAGCCGCAAGTAGCACACAGCACAACCCCTTCGTTATCGCAGTGTGGGCAGCCCTGATAGTTGCCCAGCAGCAGCGCGCGCAAATCGCTGTGTTCACGGATACCGGCTGACCCGCACGGCTTCGCCACCGGGGCCTTGCGGCGCACGATCACGTCGGTGATCTCCGCGCCTTTCTCATGCAGCTTTAAGATCAGCGCGGCTGAAGCTTGCGGCACTTTCGAGCAGTAGAGAATGCGGTCGCCATGCGCCTGTTCCACCTTGCGCAGCACGGCAGATGCGGAAGTAGGCTGCGGGGTGGTTGTCTTGCGGTTGAAAGCAGCCAGCTCCTGGCGCGCCTTCTCCAGCAGAGACGGAACCTTATCTTGCTGACGGATTATTTCCATTTCTTCGCCCTCTTGATGCAGTCAACGGCATCGTTGATCTGCTGCATGAACACGTGAGTGGGAAAACCCTTATCCGGGTGCAGGACGGCAGCGAGCTCACGCTGCCGGGCCTTGAGCATGGCCTTGTCGAAGGCCTGGCCTTCCGGGAAGCCCAGCACTTCCAGCGCCTGCGCATAGGTACTCTTCTCGGGAGCTGCGGCCTTGCTCTGCTCTTTCTTCGGCGGCTCTTCCTCACCCAGCACGCTGCGCCTGAATTCCGCGAAGCTCGCAAACTCATGGCGTCCGTACTTCCAGAACAGCTGGCGCAGCTTCACGTACCGGCGCACGGCGATAGAAAGCTTTTGTGCTGCAAGGAAACAGGGCTGATACAGGCGCAGCCACGTACCCCAGGTCACGGCAATCACCAGCAGGACGCTTTCGCGGACCAGCGACTTCAGGAACCTGCCCAGCCGGGTAGCGCCCCGCATCAGCAACACTGACGCCCAGTCGATGAAAATCAGCGCCTGGCGGTACAGCGTCACAACCAGCCAATGCAGGAAGTTGAAAGCGATCCCGGCAGCCACGATCCAAACCAACGCCGCAGAGAACATGCCCAAGTAATGGAGCAGTTGGGAAGTTGTCATCACAGTCCTCCAGGGGATTGATGCCAGTCGCCATTGACGTGCGGGTTGTCGCCCGCACCGACATGTTTTGCTTCCTGCGCCAGCTGGCGGTCGCAGTACTGCAACCGCGCCACCACGGCAGCTGCCTGCTGCCTGCCATAGACGGAAAGCAGGTCCACGCGCTGACCGTCGTACACCAGCACGACGTGGAAGGAGTCGCCGTAATAGATGGGCATCTGCACGATCTGGCCGCGTGCGGAGGCCTCGCGGGTGTCCAGCTCATTGCTGCGCCGTTCAAGTTCGGCCCGGTCGTGCGGCAACAGCACAAAACGGTGGTCCAGACGGCGGTCGAAGCACTTCCAGCCCCACACACACTTGACCCGGATGGAGTCCAGGCTCAGTTCAATCCGTGTGGTAGCCCGGAAGGCTTTCCGGGCCACGAAATGCAGCGCCCAGCTGCCAAAAGCCGCACCGCCAAAAGCCACCGCCAGGACGGATAACTCCGGCTGTCGCCAGTCGGGCAGGGTCACCATGCTGGCTGCCAGAAGCCCGAGCCCGCACAGGCTGCTGATCCCATCCGCGAGCTTGGCCCGAAAGGGGGTGAGCTCATGCGGCATCACCCGGAACATCAGCCGACCGGCTTCGTCGGTCAGCGCAAAGGTGGACGGTCGTCCCTCCTGAGGGCTTTTCATCGGAGAGCGCATGGCAGCGACCTCAATGGATGGCGTTGGGCGCTACGCTGACATAACAGCGCCTGCTGCTTACCTCGCCGGTTCCTCGCGCCTGCCATGTATGGGGGAAGGGATATGGATGTTGATGAGATCGAGTTCAGCGACTGGCAGATCGAGAAACTGCGCTCGGCCTTGCGCCGATACCGCACGATCAGCAAGCACGGCGGGCGATTGCCATCCTGGCGTCAGGTGCGCGATGACATCGTGTTCTCTGACTCCAACGTCGAAAAATACGAATCAGATGACGCCGAGCTTGTCTTCAAGGAAGAAGCCCTGCGCCGCTTCGGCGAGGCGGTAAACGACACCATGGGTATCGAGCGCCTACGGGATGTTGCGCGCTTTCTTCTCGACGAAGAACTGCTCTCCCCTGAGTCCTTCCAGGAAGAACGGCAGGATCTCGCGGCCTTCCTCGCCATGCACGAATATTTCGCCAACGACTACGAAGTCGTACCCGATCTCGTATCGGCGTTCTCCGGGACATTCACCTACCGCGTACCCAGCGCTCCAGGCGCTCCTGCGAACGTCACCATCAGGCTGCATCTAATGCCTGATGCCTCCGGCAAATACGTGCGGGTAGAAGAAGTTATTCAGACGGACCTAGTCGGCGAGCGGGCCAGAAGTCAAACGCCTTACACCCGTCGCCGCCGCAAAGATAACGAATTCATCAGAACAACCTCCCGGAAAGGGTTTGGGTTTCCGATCACCCGTCTGAACATCCTTCATGTGTTCCTGGATGGTGCCACCCCTGGTGACCGCATGACCTATATCCAGGCGGGTGAACTGCATGATGGTTCCACGGCAGAGGGGTTCTTCCTCATGCGTAACGGCGAGGCAACAGGCCGGGATCAATGGGCACGGGACATCTTTTACGAAGAGCCCGTGGTCCTGCCCAATATCTGCCGCTTCGACCCTGACCAGGGACAGGAGGCATAAACATGGCCGAAGACAAGAAGAACCAGGACCGGCGGCTGCAGCTGCCCACCCATGAAGCGCTCCGGGAGCTTTATGGGTTCAGGCCAAAAGACATCGTGAAGTCGATGCTTCCGGAGGGGGGGTTACGCTCGATACCTCCTCCCGAGCGCGACCCGGAATTCGAGGCAGCGTGGGAGAAAGCTAATGAACAGGAATTCATCCGCGAGGTGAAAGCCGGGAAGATCGGGAGCGTAGAGCGCAGAATCCAACTGGGCATCAACGTGAACGCCCAGGATAAATTCGGGATGACGGCACTCCACCACGCGGCGGCGACTGGTTTTCGGCCCTGTATCAGGCTGCTGGTGAACAGCGGCAAATGCGATTATCTGCTTCAGGACAATAAGGGGCGTCTGGCTTCCGATCTCGCCTACGAATGGGGGCGGGATTATGCGGTGGGCCTCCTTCTACAGAAGAAGGAGGCAAGGCAGGCTTACCAGCAAAGCCTGGCATCACCCCCTGCAACGTCATCCGACAATCTATAGATAAGGGGCCAGCACGCCATCTCTCTGGTGCCAGATCACCCGCTGCAACATCATCGGGTGACGCCCGGCCCACAGGATCAACTGGCGTTGCAGCGGATCATGACGCGCGAAATGACGCCTGACTTCATCAGGTGTCAGCAGGTCGTGGAGTTCTATCGCCTCCGAGCGCCCTGAAAGCCCTTTGCTTTGCTGGTCTTGGGCTACCTCGCCCATGCGCGCGACTTCCACCTGCGTTTTCCCAAGCAGCTTCGAAATGTACTCGGTCGTCGCCACATCGTTGTTGCCGAAAAACTGCATGACGCCCGCATTCCCGGCGAAGGTTTCCCAGCGCTCGCCATAGAGCGCCTTGCCCTGGCTCCAGTCCTGCAAGATGACCCAGAGTTTCACGCCAAAGGACGCAATCAGGCCCGAGGCAGTTTCCAGCTGCTTCATGTAGCCCAACACCGGGAACTCGTCGAGGCAGGCCAGCACCGGGGCAGGCGGGACTGTCTTTTCCCGCTCCATCGCATCGAGTAGCTGATTCACGAAGATGCGCATCCAGCGCCGGGAAATCTCGATGCGTGTCGCCGGAAAGCACAGGTAAATGCTCACACCTCCCGGCTTGTTCTTCAGTTCCGCCAGGTCGAAATCATGGTCTTTCAGCACCTGGCGAAAGGCCGAGTAATCCAGAAACTTCGTGTGTCGGTTGACCGTGGAGTGAACGCTGCTGAGCTCATTACCGCGCTTGCCGTAGAAATCGAGCGCCGCCGCCATCAGCGCACTGCCAATGTCCTCGGTTTCCGGGTCGTCCTGGAGTCGGTAGGCGTTGTCCAGCATCTCCTCACAGAAGGGATACTTTACTTGCTCAGCCTCGCTGCCCTCCTCCCCACTCGGTCCGCTCCACAGCGCCAGCTTTATCAGCTCCCGTACCTTGATGAGGTGGCGTTGCCCGTCGTGCTGGGCCGCCGTCGCCACATGGATAATCACGCCCTCGATGAAGTTCTTCGCAGACTCATCCCAATGAGGCTCTTTCTGGTCCGCCGACTGCACGACAATCGACTCGGCAATCAGCGCGGCATCCTCCAAAAAGCTCGGACTGCCGACGGTGAGAATCCGCATCGGGTTGAAGGAGGCCCGGTATTGGGATACCTCTTTACTGGAAGTCCCAAAGGGATCGACAACATAGATTTTTTGCCCCAGAGCCGCTCGTCTGCTGGCGGTAATACTCGCCAGCTCGCCTTTGGGGTCGGTCGCCAGGATGCTGCCGGGGTAGAAAAACAGGTTGCTGATAAGGCCAACTGATTTTCCGGAACGCGACCCCGCCACCGTGAGAATGTGGCGGTCATCCTCGATACCAATCAGCTGCGCGCCGAGCGCGCCGATCAGGACTTTCTTCCCCGGCTTGCGCGGGTCATACGCGAGTAGGGGGCTCGCCGCGACGTCTTCGAGCTTCATCCACCGCGCCTGCGGAACTTTCTGCTCCCGCAAGGGCCGGGTCGAGTCGCCGCGCGGAACGTCCCGCATGAAATCCTTGAAGAACTCACTCATGGCATGGGCCTCGTCACCGACGTCCATAGAGCATGGCATACATCCGTATTCACCACTCCACGCATCTTGCCCGAACGCAGGAAAGTCCCACCCAATTACCTGGAAAACGTATAAATAATTAAATTCAAATATCTTGCACTTTAATAACCATAAAACTCCAAACACCCAGGCAATACCGCACAACCAACACCCTTTTCAGAAGCCCGCAGCCATTAACAACAAAATAATTCTGCAGCACAACTTCTTGATTGATTGTTAATACACCTCTGTTATTTTGGGAGCTGGTCGATATATAAGGCAGGGAGGCTTACATGGCCAAGACTGGCATCATTTGCGTATTCATTACTGGCGTTTTCTTTGGGCTGGCCGGGGCATTCAGCATTCATCCCGGAAAAGCCGCTTCATCAGATAACCCCGCCGCTATCAATACACGAGATGGAATTATCCGCTTCATGATCGACGGCGAAGAACAAGCCCGCATTGATGCGGGCGGATTCCACGTCAAAGGGGATATCAATTATTCCGGCACGATCACGGACTCAGTGACATTTGCTCCCTATGTCCATCCTGACCATAAGGCGAGCCAGGGAACTGGGCCATGAAAAAGCTCCTGCCCCTGGTCGCACTTCTCGCGCTATCTCCCGCGCCAGCCCAAGCACAAATGGAAAGCGATTTTTCCATCGGCGGCGCTGTGCGCGTGGGTTGGTCAACCACCACCTGCAACGCAGCGGCGGCAGGTGCTATCCGTTACAACTCCGGCAGCGGGGGTTCGATTAATTTTTGCAACGGCTCAACCTGGACGAACATAGGGGGCGGGGGCACGCCTGCCGGGGCCACCCGTGAAATCCAGTTCAATTCCGGCGGCGCATTCGGTGCTTCATCCACTTTCAAGCTGATGGCCGATGGCGATCTGCTGCTCACGGGAACCCATACCGGCACGGCCAGCGTTCCAGTGACGGGTGTTGGCACGCGCATGTTCTTTGATACCCAGAAATCGGCGTTCCGCGCCGGGAGAGTCACGGGTGCGGAATGGGATGATGCCAGCATTGGCTCATACAGCGTGGCGATGGGCTGGGGCACAACCGCGAGCGGCAATTGGAGCACGGCGTTGGGTGAGGCCACCGTGGCCAGTGGTGGCGAAGCCACAGCCATGGGACAGGTGACGACCGCCAGCGGCCAGACCAGCACGGCGACGGGGTACTTCACCACCGCCGCCGGTGATTACAGCCTGTCGGCTGGCCGCGAGGTCAATGTGACGGCCACTGGCGATGGCTCGTTCGGCTTCGGCCTGACAACCACCGCCCCCGCCACCGACCCGCAGGTATCCGGCGCACAGTCCTTCGGTATCTTCATGGGCAATCAGAGCGCGGTGAACTTCTCCGCCGCAAACACCATGGGCCTGTTCGGCGGGGAGCTGGTCATTGACCCGCGCGTCCCGGCCTCCAACCTTGTGGCCGACACCGCGCTGGAAATCGAGGGCGCGATCAAGATCGCCTATGACAGCCAGTCCTGCGCCGCCGCCTCCGAAGGCGCACTGCGCTACAACAGCGCATCCGACACGTTCGAGGTCTGCAAGACCGCAGGCTCCTGGACCAACATGCTCGGCGGGGGCACGCCCGCCGGGGCCACCCGAGAGATCCAGTTCAATTCCGGCGGCGCGTTCGGCGCGTCGTCCACCTACAAACTGATGGCGGATGGCGACCTTCTGCTCACCGGCACCTTTACCGGGACGGCCAGCGTTCCCGTATCCGGGGCGGGCACCCGCATGTTCTTCGACACGCAGAAGGCCGCGTTCCGGGCAGGCTACGTGAACGGCACGCAATGGGACAACGCGAGCATCGGCACTTTCAGCATGGCGATGGGTGGCGTCACGACGGCTAGTGGTGACGGCAGCACGGCGCTGGGGCAGGGCACGACAGCCAACGGCTTGAGCAGCACAGCGATTGGGGAGAGCACGACCGCCAGCGGTGACTACAGCACGGCGATGGGGCAAAGCACGACGGCCAGCGGCGGAGCCAGCACGGCGATGGGGGATAGCACGACCGCTAGCGGTGACAGCAGCACGGCAACGGGGATAAGCACGACTGCTAGCGGTCCCGTCAGCACGGCTATGGGGTCCATGACCACGGCGGGCGGGGATTGGAGCCTGGCGGCTGGCTACGCCGTCAACGTGCCAGCCACCGGCGATGGCTCGTTTGGCTTTGGCCTGACGACCACGTATCCGGCCACCAATCCGCAAGTATCGGGGGCGCAATCCTTCGGCATCTTCATGGGCAGCCAGAACGCGGTGAATTTCTCCGCCGCGAACACCATGGGCCTGTTCGGCGGGGAGCTGGTGATCGACCCGCGCATCCCGGCCTCAAATCTCGTTGCCGATACGGCGCTGGAGGTCGAGGGCGCGATCAAGATCGCGTATGACGGCCAGTCCTGCGCCGCCGCCTCCGAAGGCGCGCTGCGCTACAACAGCGCCTCCGACACCTTCGAGGTCTGCAAAACCGCAGGCTCCTGGACCAACATGCTGAGCAACGGCGGCACGCCCGCCGGGGCCGACCGTGAGATTCAGTTCAATTCCGGCGGCGCGCTGGCGGCATCAACCATGTTTAGGCTGCTGCCCGACGGCGGGCTGGCTTTAGGAAGTGGCGCTAGTGCCAGCAACAACCAGTTCGCAACGGCCATAGGGAGCGGTGCCGCCGCTACCGGCATATACAGCATGGCAATCGGGAGAAACGTTCAGGCAAGCGGGATCACCGCGACTGCCATGGGAAGTTCGACATCTGTCTCATCGAATTACGGTGTGGGTCTGGGATCTAATCTCGATGTAACGGGGAGCCAGTTCAGTTTCGGACTTGGAAAGTATCTAACGGTTTCGGGGAGGGAGAGCCTGGGGGTTGCTCTGTCAAACGCGACCCCGACGACCAAACCGAACCTTTCGGGAATACATTCTGTTGCCTACTTCCTCGGCAATCAGGATGGCGTAGTCTTCGCCTCCGGCAATAGCTTCGGCATGTTCGGCGGCACCATGGTGATCGACCCGCGCACGCCCGCCTCAAATCTCGTTGCCAACACCGCGCTTGAAGTCGAGGGCGCGATAAAAATTGCGTACGACGGCCAGTCCTGCGCTGCCGCCTCCGAAGGCGCGCTGCGCTACAACAGCGCCACCGACACCTTCGAGGCCTGCAAGACCGCAGGTTCCTGGACCAACATGCTCGGCGGCGGGGGTTCAATCGACTCCCTGTCAGATGGCATCAGCGATGGGGCCTCAACAGTTTTCCTCGGCATCGGGTCTGGTGCAGCGAATATAGGCGGCAACTACAACACGGCAGTGGGTATCAGCACGCTGTCCACCAACGCCGCAAAGATGGGCAGTACCGCCATCGGGTTCGAGGCGATGCGCTATGCCGACAGCACGGCGACGAGCACGTATGCCAATAACACCGCTATGGGCTATCAGGCTCTGCGCGGCAGCACTACGGCCAGCGCGAACACGGGCACCTATAACACGGCGGTTGGCACTCAGGCGCTCCAAGCCAATACCAACGGCTCCTACAACGTGGGGGTTGGCAATCAGGCGCTCTATGCCAACACGAGCGGCGGTCAGAACGTGGCGGTTGGCCACCAGGCGCTCTCAACCAATACGACTGGTGTGGCCAACACAGCGGTTGGCACCTATGCGCTTAATGTCAACACGGGCGGCGGGAACAACGCGGCTGTTGGCTTAGGGGCGCTCTCAGCCAATACGACTGGCATGAGCAACGTGGCGGTTGGCACTTATGCGCTTAATCTCAACACGACCGGCAATAACAACGTTGGGGTTGGCTATCAGGCGCTTCTACTCAATACGACTGGCGGGAACAACACGGCGCTTGGCTATGGGGCACTGTATTCCAACGTCGCCAAGCAGGGCAGCACTGCGATTGGTTATCAGGCGATGCAATACGCCGACAGCACGGCGACAGGAAGTGCGGCCAATAACACCGCGCTTGGCCATCAGGCGCTGCGCGGCAGCACGATAGCCGGCGCGAATACGGGTACCGGCAATACGGCAGTGGGATATAACGCCCTGCTGGCTACGACATCGGGCATTGGCAATACGGCGGTCGGGGATCGAGCCATGGACGCCAACGCAACTGGTCAGAACAACGTTGCAATTGGCCAGGACTCTCTTGCCATAACCACGTCAGGCAGGGAAAACGTTGCCATTGGTATGCTGGCGATGAGCCTTGGTGCCGCTAACGGCAGGGAGAACGTGGGGGTTGGTTACCGGGCCTTGGAAGATGTCACCGGCGATTACAACATTGCGATTGGTACCCGTGCCGGTGATGGCATTACGTCAGGCTCTTCGAACATCGTTATCGGCAATCAGGTATCGGTTGCTGGCAGCAGCCAGTTGAATATCGGCGACACGATCTATGGCGATCTTTCGACCGACTCTGTGACCATCGGCACAACGGCGGGGCAAATTCGAGCGCTTCCGCCCGCGTCGCAGCCCATAGCAGCGGGCGGCACGATTCCCGCCGATGCCTGCGGCACGGTGAAGAGCATATACGCCGTCGCGACGGTCACGACCAGCACGACCGATACGTTCCCGACTCCGGGTACCACCAATACCGGGTGCTGCATGGATGTGGTGAACACAGGGGGCATGGACATCACGCTCGACGCCAATCTCAATTTCAAGACGATTGGCGGCGCGAATCAGACCCTCAACCAGCATGACGCCATGCGCGTCTGCTCGAACGGTTCGTTCTGGTACCAAATCAGCGCCGTCGCGGGCAACCAGTAAATCGAATTGCGGGGCCGCGTGGTGCAGTCCAGCGAACAACAGAACAAGAAAACAACACCATGGCGAGCAATAAACCGGCCTATGAAGCTTTTATAGCCACACAAAAAGGCGAAGGTAAAAATATAAAGACCTTTTGGCACAAGGTCGGCGTCATCTGGATGAACAATACCGGGACGGGCTTTAATCTGGATATTCCTCCCGGAATATCCATATCCGGCCGCGTTGTCCTGCTACCATACCGGTACTTGGAAAACGGCGGTGGAGCGGCAGAGGAACTGCCCAACTAGCCACTAGAAAGAAGGCCCGGAATAATCCGGACCTTCACTTATCAGCGAACGTCATGCACGCGGGAAAGGGCGGGCCTTTATCGGCGAGGAAGCGGCGGCGGTCGCCAGTGCTGTGATTAACCACGGCAAGCCCGAAACCTCCAAGCATCTGTCTTAGAGCATTGGCATAATCCTTTAGTGGCATAGTCCACGCGAACATATTATATCCCCTAGCAGGAACTGCCATTTTTAGATTTCTGGCCTATAGAAAGTTACAGCGACGTTTTCAGCGCCGCTCGTCGTTCTCGCGGGTTCGCATACGGTAAATCCCAGATACTCCCCTTTCGCATTGTGAAGCACCAGAACAGGCCCGTCGTCTAAAGCGTTCTGATGAACGGGAATGTAATACGGGGTACGAGCGACAAATAGCCCGCCCAGAACATTAGAAAAAGCTCTTTTGAGCATAATCCGTGCTGGCATATTTTCTCTCCTGGCAGGTTGAGGTATTTCAGAGCCGTGGCTTACGGGAAGCTACCGCAACGTTATTAGTGTCGGTAGTTTGGCTGTTACTCTCTACATGAGTAACCCTGCCAATTGTTCCATCGGCCAGGAGCGCCTCATACTGATCTTCGCACACAAATTTTGTTTCTGTTCTAACAGGCTCCCCAACAGTAATGCGGAAAACACCGCAAAGGCCCGCAGGATCATTGAAGCGGCTGGCACGTATATCAACATCAGGGACCGCCGCTGCCGGAAGCTGTTTTTTTGAAATGCGCATTGCTCCTACACGTTTCCCTTGCTCATTATGAAGCGACAATACAACCAGCGGGAAAGAGTCATGCAGCACGGAATAATCCGGAAACTTGCTGGCGGGCGGGATCGCGCGGACGATTGGGATGAAAATACCAATCATCTTCCTTAGAGCATTAAAAGCATTTTTGAGCATATCCCACTCTCCTTGTTTATCTGTAGCGCTGTCGTCAGCATCCTTCTGAAGCCGCCATTTTATGGCTTCAGCTCATAGAAATAGTCAGTTCTAACACCATTTTGATTGACGCTGCCTTCTTCGTTACTCTCTACACGAATAACTGTGCCAACTTTTCCATCGGCCAATAACACGTCGTACTGATATTCACGTTCATTGACCATGACGGCCTTTATTTTTGTTCTTGCAGGCTGCCCAACGGTAACGCGGAAAACACTCCGAAGCCCACGGGGATCATTGAAACGGGAGCCGCTTGCGTCCTTATCAAGGGTCGCCGCTGCCGGAAGTTGTACTTTTGAAACGCGCATTGATCCCAGATATTTCCCTTCCTCATCATGAAGCGACAGAACAACCTTCGGGGGAAAATCACGAGACGCAGGATCAGAGGACCGGGAACCAGTGCCAAATATCCTTAGAACATTAGCAAAAGCTTCTTTAAGCATTATCCACTCTCCTTTTTCTTCTCGATGGGCGGAATTATCCCCATAAGACCCGAGAGCTATATATGTCAAGAAAATTCCGTAAAGAGAGATAAGGAACCACGCTTTACCATAAAGCAACGACGGTGCGGCAGAAGAAAAAAGGCCCGGAATAATCCGGGCCTTAAGTTATCAGCAGGAGTAGTCTGCTGAACAGGGAGTAAACCTAAACCATTAATTCCTTATCGACAAATAAATAAACTTCGATGCTAAGCTCTTCGCAAACTGCACCTTGAGGGTTGACCAGCGGTACCGGTTTACCTTCCGCATCCAGCGGCGTGAGATACAGGCTCACCTTTGAGGCTTTAACCAGGCCATTGGCCGCTAATTCCTCGGCGGCGCGCTGCAATGTCACCGCCAATTCACCGGGGTGCATTTCACCTTTAATTTTGACGACACATTTAGGGCCCACAGGCGTTTTCTTGCGCGGGGCAGGACGTGCGGGATAACCGCGACGGGGAAGTTTTCCATAAGGTTTCATCGTGAGGCCCTTCCGCTGGCCTTCCTTTAACCCTACCGGATAACCACCAAGAAATGATTAACGGCATGCGCGACGCTATTCGCGCTCCTTCGACCGGCCCGTACTAGATCCAGATCAGTCCTCGCGCGAGCAGCCTACAGTCGGGCCTGGCCCCGACGCGGCGCTGAAGAGGACCAGGAAGCCGTAATTCTCACGCCGGCAACGCGGTGCCCGGACTTGTCCCTACAGCTTGATCGTACCGAAGAGATGATCGGCAGAATGACCCTCGCTTCCCCGATGCACTTCGCTTCACATACGCCTGTATGCAGCTCTCCTCTCGAAGCCATTTCCTTCTCTCAGCATGTGGACGGGTATTCAGATACCTCCTTCTTCGTGGCTTCCTTTATCCCAGCTATAAGCCGTTACCCCATAGCCAGCGTTCGTCGATGCCTTGGCAGCGTGTCAATGGGCGGCCCGCGCCAGCCTGCACCTGATCGGGCGTTGCCCTGGTGCAGGCCCGTGTTGCCCATGACACGTCGGCGCTCGCTGGCTGCTGGGGGCTCGTCGCTGGAATAAACCAGCCTCAAGCAAAAAAGGAGCTACCTCATGAACACCAAATCCACCACCACTGAATCCCGGAAACCCTCCTTCGTGGCCAAGACCCGCAAGGGCACAGGCGAGCAAGCGGTTTACGAACGCATCGGCGTCGCCTGGAAAAATGCCGATGGCTCGTTCTACATCAAGCTGGCGGGCACACAAGTCGTCTCCGACTTCATGCTCTACGAGATCGAAAACACGGAAGCTTCAGCGGAATAACCTCTGGGGGTACAGCACCGCACAGACGGGCCGCAAGGCCCGTCTTTTTTTTGCTCTTGTCTTTGCTGTCCGTATCAGTCCACCAACACCCAAATCAGTCCCCGGCGCACGCTCCGTACAAGTACATCGCTGCCTGCTGCGCTCCGGGGCTTTTTTGTATCCATGCACGCCCAGCCGTGCTATGGACTACCGGCAAAACCATTTCTCAAACGGAGAGACCGCATCAGCGGTCGGCTTACTTTTAGAAATTATTCACACCTCCAGCCATAAACTGGACTCAAGGGCCAGCTGCGAACGAAGTGAGCACAAGGTGTGCGTGGTAGTACCACGCCCACCTTGCGTGGGGACTTCCAGTCCCCCGCGATCCCCCCTGGGAATCCCTAGGCTCCAAAGTTCTTGTGGAACTTTGTCACCAAGGGATTAAGGCGCAACGTGTCGTCGTTGCATCGCGATCAGAGGAGACTTCGGCTCTCCTCTGAACTCCATCGAGCAAAGGGCACTTCGTAGCCCCTTGCGACCCTCGATTAAGGACTTTCGCGTCCTTAAAACCACGACCGGGAATTCGGCCCGGTGCCGACCAAAAGGAGATGTCAGCTCTCCCTTTGGAATCCCATCGACCAGCAGCGCGACGCTGACCGCGCGTGGAAACCGAGAGGAAAGAGGAACTGCCTGAGCGCATATGTTGACGGCATGACCAGACGAACGAAAAAACGCCCTGCGCCGATCTCCTACCGCCCGCCCGAACGGCTGCGCGAGGAGTTTCATTCGCGCGTGACGCATTCTGGTCAGTCGATCAACGCCTTCATCACCGAAGCCGTGTTCGGGCAGGCGATGCCGCGCGCCAGGCCCATCTCATCCCTGGAGCGCAAGCTTGCCGCCATGCTGCTCTCGCAGGCTGCCCGGATCAACGACCGGCTGACGCAGGCCTGCGGTGAGCCTGATGACGGTCACCTGGAGCAGCTGCTGCTGGAATGCCGCGACGAGCTCGCCGAAATCCGCAGCTATCTCATGCTCGCGCTGGGGAGGGACCCATGATCCCTTTTGCCTCGCAGCGCGGCAGCGGCCAGGATCTTGCCACCCACCTGCTGAATGCCTACGACAATGAGCTGGCCGAGATCGCGGATCTGCGTGGCGCGCTAGCCCATGATCTGCACGGTGCTTTCAAGGAATGGCAGGTCCAGGCAGAAACCCTGACCCGCTGCGAGAAGTATCTCTACAGCCTCTCGATCAACCCTGATCCCGCGCAGGGGCCGCTCACCCGCGACCAGTACATGGATTACATCCGCCGCGCTGAAGACACTCTGGGCCTCGGCGATCAGCCGCGTGCCATCGTGTTCCACATCAAGGATGGCCGTGAGCATTGCCATGTCGTCTGGTCGCGGATCGACGCAGACCACGAGAAGGCCGTCCACTTGGCCTTCGACCGCGACAAGCTGATGCGGGTAACCAGGGGCTTTGCCCGCGACCACGGGCTGAGCCTGCCTCCCGGTTATGAGAAATCCCGTAATGTCGGGCAGCTCTCGCTCTACGAGCGGGCGCAGCTGCAGCGCACAGGCCTCTCCCTGGACGACCACAGACGGCAGGTCACCGAGGCCTGGCAGCAAAGTGATAATGCCCGTACGTTCGTTCACGCTTTAAGCGAACGCGGCTACATGCTCGCCACAGGTAATCGCCCCTATGTACTGGTCGACCTCTACGGCAACGTGAACGCGCTGCCCCGACTGATCGACGACAGGTCCGTCCGCACCAAAGATATCCGCTCCTTTCTGGAGAAGGAGTTCCCACCCGAGGCGCTGCCATCGGTGGAGGAAGCACAGAAACTCGTGACCGATCACCGCAAGCTGGTGGAGACGTCAGTGCGTGCGGAGGATTACGCCGAGAAGCTCGCCGAGCTCAAGCACGCACAGCAAGAGAGGCGGCATGTGCTGGAACAGCAGCGTGAAGCCTTGAAATATCGCCAACATGCCCTGCGTCTGGCACAGCAGGCAAAGCATCGGGCCGAGCGGGATAAACTGCGCGCGGGCCATCTCGCGCTGATGAAGCAGGTGCGCCAGGAGCGCTATGAGCATCGGCCCTCCGGCCTGGCTGACTTCCTGGGGCGGGTCAGCGGCGTGAATTTCCTGCGCCACAAGCTCCAGCACTATCAGGACACCAAGCGCCTGCGTGCGTATCTGGAACAGCACGCCCAACTCAAGGCGCGTCAGGCGCAGGAGACCAGAGCGCTGGCATTACGGCTCAAGCTTCAGGGCACAAATATCGAGCGCCAGTACAGGTCACTCGAAAAGGTCGATAAGCGGGAGATCGCCGCCTTCATGCGCGACCAGCAATGCGCACAGCACATCAGGGCGCGCGGAAAAGACGGTGCCATGCCGTCACTGGTTCAGATCCTCCCAGGGCGCAGGCGCGCACCAGACAGGGGAACGGTTCCCGATGTTATGGCTGCCTTCGAACAGGCGCGACATGCGCCGCGTAGTCCAATCCCGGACGTGATGGCGGCGTTCGAACGCGCCACTGCCGTGTTCCGCAAAGGGAAGCAGGAACAGCGTGAAGGCGAGGGACTGGAGAAATCCCGACCTCTAGCACCCCCGCCTCACCGCAAGGGCAACGAGCCTGACCGGGAACGATGAGTGCTAAAGCTTTTCTGGTCCGATTTCGCTAGGTCACCCATTATTTAGGTCTGACCTTTGACAGGGCAATACAGGCCTTATAGAAGCTCCCAATCTCTAGCGAATGCGCAGTCGGAGATGGGGCCAACCACGAAATATTTGCGCTAAACGCTGACACGAAACATAAAAAATCAACAGCGGCTATAGATTTGTAAAAATTAACAGGAGCTCCGTAATCGCTATCGGCGTAAGCGCCGTGCAAAATTCCATGCCTGTTAGTTTTATCTGATAACGAATAGTTCTTTGAGTTTATGTACAGGTGCCCCCTAGAAAACTCCGCAAAGGAATCCATCATGGAAGCAATTTCACCGACAGCGCCAATACTATTTCTTACAGAGTAATTCTTGCAGTCTTCTGAGAGATTAACAAAAACTTCCGTAATGGAATTGAAATTAACCCCTCGACTGGCAGCCAGCTTCTTCCCCGCACCTTCTATCACAGGCATTAACCCAGAAACCGCAATGTGATCAAGCCCAAGAAAGTGGGCCTGAATAGATTCGGAAATGATTTCTTTATAATCACTAATAAACGGCGTAATTGGGTAGCGCTCAGTTACCATTGCCGCCAAATTATCTGCGGAATAGATAAACGAGAGCGCCACCTCAAGATCACCCTGGCTAAAAGATGCTCCTTTATCGCTCACCGCCTTAGCAAGCAGACTGAGATATCCCAGCGTAACGTAGGGAGGTATAAACCAACCCACACCATTAAAGGAGGCCTTGTAGTGATCTAAATTGCTCATACACGCTCACAGAATCTTTCAACGAAGAGTATTGGATCAGGCCACATCAGTGTCATTCGGAATGATCGACCAATCTCCAGGATTGTTTTTCTTTTGTATTTCGACGAATCTTTGGATGCTTAGAGCACAGGGATTCCACACGCTCTTCTGTAAGTTTAGTTGCCGACGCAATGGCCTCAGTGCTCCGGAAGGTATTCTTCGCATCAGCAACAGACTTAGTAAGAAATTTCAAAATAGCGGCGCCATCCTTTGTGTCGCGCCACCATTTCCAGGAACCCCCTATAAGCCATATGATTGCAGCAGCAATGAGCGCTGACACCAAGTTGTTATCTGACGCAAGCTGCAGCACCCAATCCAATTGGGCTTGATCATCGTGCGAGTAAGATACAAAGACTGCTGACTGCATTTAAACCTCGAATTTCTAAGCGCATGAAGGGCATTATGCGACTGCCAATCCATCATATGCCTCAATAGTTATGTTTCCACTGCCCACACCGCATTTAAGAAGCTGCCGCAAGAAATGGTCGTCATCTTCAAGTCTATAGCAATAGATTTTCCAATTTGCATTATTGGAGTTTTTCGCAATTTCTTCAAAATAAGGCAGGTCGATATCGTTTAACGAATGACCAATAACTCGAATGGTCGAAAAGCTACCCAGGGAGCTGAAGAAATCCCTGTTCGTTTTGATTACTTCACTTACTGGCTTCTGAAGCGCGTAGAAAGGATACTTAGCTGCGCCTTCCGCATCTGAAAATATCGTGCGGTTGCTGTCTCCATTTTCATCCAGCTCAGGTTCTTCTTCCATCGTTTCGCCATGGCCGAAGATCAAATCATCGTATGCACCAGACCTGCCGTGTATGTGCAAGATATTTGCGTCATCTATTCCATAGATCAGCTGAATTGTGGAGGTGTAGTTGAATGAGAGGAAAGAGTCCGCCTCAGAAAATGACACCTTCTTCGACGCCAGCGTGACATCAATACTTTCTATCCATTCATGGAAATGTTCTTTGATAGCCTCAACAAGGTCATTGGCTTGTTCGGTGATATCATCCTCAAGGCCAAATGCTTCGCTAGGCCGAAAGTTTTCATCTGTGGGATCAGTATGGTCGTGGGCTTCGTAAAATAGCTGCCAATCAAATTTCCCTAGTGAGTTCTCGAAGTCAGACCATGGGCCGTTTTGGACTGTATCAATGAGATAAAACGACTCCAACTCATCGAGCGTGTCTTTGGCAAAGGCATAGAACAAATCATAGCTCGTTGGCAGTCCATGCCAAAGATCAAATCCATTGCCTATGATATTCAGCGTGCTCATCTGCCACCTACATCGCCCAAAAGCGCATAACGATTAAATTAGTTTAGGTTGTAGCCAAAAGGTCCTGAAAGCAGTGCGCGCTTCCAGTATTGCTCTCGCTCGATGATGACTTTGTCATCCGTTTTCATGGAGCGATATTCAAGCAGGGAAAACTGGAAGTTCTTCCGCGCGTAATCCTTGCCTTCCGTCTTTATGATCTTGGTAAGCTCATCATTCCAACCATGACCTGTACCGATGTAGCAGGACCACCTGGACCAGATGCCGGAGTCGCCATACGCTGAACCTACGTATTTCTTACCATTGTTTTTATCGACGATCAGATAAACGCCCTTGACATTCTCCAGAGCAGATTTCCAATCCTGTTTCTTCTGTACGAAAATTGACTCCAGAACGGGGAAGCTGTGTTCTATGTTCTCATATCCGCAAAATGCTTCGCCCGTGTATGGCTTCTCGAATATTTGCGAGAGTACCAGGTTGTCGAAGTGCTTTTCGAGATAGAAAGCCCTGCCGCGAGAGCCAGGTCCGGGGTATTCAACCAACAGCCTGCCGATATAGCTGCTGTATTTTTCCGTAAGTGCGACAATGTTTTTGTTAGGCAGGCGTTCAATTACCTCAAATATCCCGCCAAACAGCCATGTACCAGGCCGATGGCGATATCTGATCAGGCTGAAGATGTAGCGCCTGCTGAAGTCATCACGCCCACCTTTCCATCCATTCCAGCCTTTCCATTCCTCTCTATCTCGAACAAATACGTCGAGTGGGTCCTGGCTTCCATTCCAGACCGCGAAATGAATTTTGTAATCCTTGATGGATTCAATATCGATCAAGCTTTCAATCTTAATTTCCATGAGTTCCCCAAGCCCAATCTATCCAATCAAACCTCTTACCAATTCATCCCTAGCAAATTGTTTCCAGTTTTCGTTCTCTACCAGCGTGGATTTGTATATTTTCAGAGAACCACAGCCCTTTATGGATTTCAGGGTCTGTTTGACGTGATCCACAACTGACTTGGTTAGCCATGGACTTAAAGTAATCCGTTTTATGCTACTGAGCGGAACAGGGACACGCATGACAGGAGGTCCCTTTTTTTCTGAACCATAGAAAATCCTGAACTCACTCTCAGCAGCAAATGCATGCCGTTTTAGAAACGGCAAGTCATCACGCGATGGCGCACATGAGCGGAGCGCATCAATCGTCTTGTACTTAACTTCCTCTGCGCGCAAGCCGGGTATTACGCGTACCGCCGAGAGCAGTTTGTCTCTGTCGAACTCGATACAGACCCCATTGCCGCCATGAGAAAATACTCTCCAGTGGTGATAGGTTTCCGACGCGTCGGCAAGACAGAGTGCATAAGTGCTTTGGTATCCGTTTGCGCGGGCAAACTGCTCAATGTAGTAGGAGTCGTTCCTGTCATCCCACGTGGCCGGGTTCAGAAGAACAAGCTCTTTCGTTTGAAGGTAGTCAATCAGATAGGGGAGTTCGGTATACCTGCGAAGTGATTGTTCCATGGTGTAGAGAGGTCCTTTATCAATATCAAATCACCATCACTCAATAAGCCTTTCCTACAGCCTTCTCCAAGACCCTGCAAGCCCTGCGCAACGCCTTTCCAGCGATTGGTTTGACCTGGGGACCCAATGCCTCGTGAAAACAGTGCTGCGCTGGGACGCCGACGTGTGCATACGTCGCCCAAAGGCGCATTCCGTGGGCGTTGGAGGCTTCTTTTTGTTACACTGCGCGATTTCCTGCGCTGGCCTGTGCAAGCGGCCAAAGGCACCTTTTCAGCTGTGTACATAACCGCGTACACAATCGAGATCCAGAACGATGTCCGACAGTAAATTTGCCAACGAAGTCAAGGCCAGACGCACGTTTGCCATCATTTCCCACCCCGACGCGGGCAAGACCACCATCACCGAGAAGCTGCTGCTGATGGGCAAGGCCATCGCCGTGGCCGGGACCGTGAAGTCGCGCAAGTCCGACCGCCATGCCACCTCCGACTGGATGGAGATGGAAAAGCAGCGCGGCATCTCCATCACCACCTCGGTGATGCAGTTCCCCTACCGCGAGCACATGATCAACCTGCTCGACACCCCCGGCCACGAGGACTTCTCGGAAGACACCTACCGCACCCTCACCGCGGTGGACTCGGCGCTGATGGTCCTCGACGGCGGTAAGGGTGTCGAGCCGCGCACCATCGCCCTGATGGAAGTCTGCCGCCTGCGCGACACGCCCATCGTCAGCTTCATCAACAAGCTGGACCGCGATATCCGCGACCCCATCGAGCTGCTCGACGAAATCGAGGCAGTCCTGAAGATCAAGGCCGCCCCGATCACCTGGCCCATCGGCTGCTACAAGGACTTCAAGGGCGTGTACCACCTGGCCCAGGACAAGGTCATCGTCTACACCCCCGGCCACGGCCACGAGCGCACCGAGATGAAGGTCATCGACAAGCTCGATTCGGACGAGGCCCGCGCCCACCTGGGTGATCTCTACGACCGTTTCGTCGAGGAACTGGAGCTGGTGCAGGGTGCCTGCCACGCGTTCGACAAGGAAGAATTCCTCAAGGGCCACATGACCCCGGTGTTCTTCGGTACCGCGCTCGGCAACTTCGGTGTCGACCAGGTGCTCGACTGCATCGTCGACTGGGCGCCCAAGCCGCTGTCCCGCGCCACCCACGAGCGCAGCGTGGAGCCCACCGAGGAGAAGTTCTCCGGCTTCGTGTTCAAGATCCAGGCGAACATGGACCCCAAGCACCGCGACCGTATCGCCTTCATGCGCATCTGCTCGGGCAAGTACGAGAAAGGCATGAAGATGCGCCACGTGCGCCTGGGCAAGGACGTGAAGATCGCCGACGCCCTGACCTTCTTCTCCAGCGAGCGTGAGCAACTGGAAGAAGCCTTCGCCGGCGACATCATCGGCCTGCACAACCACGGCACCATCCAGATCGGCGACACCTTCACCGAAGGCGAGGCGCTGGGCTTCACCGGTATCCCGCACTTCGCCCCGGAACTCTTCCGCCGCGTGCGCCTGAAGGACCCGCTGAAATCCAAGCAGCTGCGCCAGGGCCTGCAGGAACTGGCCGAGGAAGGCGCCACCCAGGTGTTCTTCCCCGAGCGCAACAACGACATCATCCTCGGCGCGGTCGGTGTGCTGCAGTTCGACGTGGTGGCCAGCCGCCTGAAGGAGGAATACAAGGTGGAGTGCGCCTACGAAACGATCAACGTCTGGTCGGCGCGCTGGATCGACTGCAAGGACGAGAAGAAGCTCAAGGAGTTCAAGGACAAGGCCTACGAGAACCTGTCCGTGGATGGCGGCGGCCACCTCACCTACCTGGCCCCGACCCGGGTGAACCTCAGCCTGATGGAAGAGCGCTGGCCGGACGTGAAATTCCGCGCCACCCGCGAACACCACTGAGTCTCTGCCGGCGCGGTTCCCGCGCCGGCCTCGCTCGATTCATGGCAGCGTCCGGACAGTTGGTTTGCCGTCGGAGCAGGCGCTACCATTCCTGCCCTTAGAGCGAAGGAAATCGCCCCGTGGACAGGCCCCGCGAAAGACAGCCCCGCACCAACCCCGACGAACGCCGCGAACACTTGGTGCGCGCAGCCCTGCGCTGCCTGGTCGCCGAGGGCCATGCGGGCATTTCGGTGCGCCGCATCGCCAAGGAAGCCGATGTCGCCGTCGGCCTGATCAACCACTATTTCGGCAGCATAGACGCGCTGGTGGCGCAGGCGTACGTGACCCTCGCCACCGAAGTGAATCAGCTCCTGCAGGCACGTATCGATGAGGCCGGCGACGATCCCGAGGCGCGCCTTAATGCCTTTCTCACCGGCTACTTCTCGCCGGTGACCCTGGACCCCGACCTGCTGAGCCCCTGGGTGGTGTTCTGGAGCCTGATACGCCATTCGCCCCAGGTGAACGAAGCCCACGAACGCACCTACGGCGGCACGCTGCGGATGCTGGAAGTCCTGCTCTCGGACCTGTCGCGCAAGGAAGGCTTCAGCATCGCCAAGCCCCGCCTGGCGGCCATCGGTCTCTCCGCCCTGCTGGACGGCCTGTGGCTGGAATGGAGTCTGAACCCGGCCAACATCAGCGCCGAGGACGGCCTGGAAATCAGCCGGCGCTGGGTGGAAAGCCTGCGGCGCGGGGCTTATGCCTGAGCAAACCGGTGGGCGCTGCACCTGTAGGGGCGAATTCATTCGCCAGGGGCAACGCAGTTGCCCAGATCACAACCTCAGGCAGACCTGCGGTCTGCTTGGCGAATGAATTCGCCCCTACAAGATCCCACCCCCACCCTAATTCGCCCGACGAAACATGCTTCGCCGCTCCACCCGCGCGGCACCGGCCTCGATCATGAAGGTCAGGCAGATATAGATGCCCGCCACCAGCAGCAGGGGCTGGTAGATCTGGAAGGTCTGCGCGCGCACCACGTTGGCGGCGCCCAGCAGGTCCACCACCGCCACGGTGGAGGCCAGCGCGGTGGACTTCAGCAGCAGCACCGTCTCCCCCGCCAGCGTCGGCAGCAACAGGCGGATCGCCCGGGGCAGCCAGACCCGCATCAGTACCAGGCGCTTGCGCATCCCGAAGGCCGCCGCCGCTTCCAGCTCACCGCGCGGCACCGACTTCATCCCGCCGCGGATCACCTCGCCCACATAGGCGCCGACCGAGAGCACCAGGGCCAGCACGATGTACCAGAAGCCGTCACGCAGGTAAGGCCAGAGGAAGCTGCCGCGAATCAGCGGGAACTGGGCGAACAGGCTGCCCACGCCGTAGTAGAAGATGTAGATCTGCACCAGCAGCGGCGTGCCACGGATCACGCTGGTGTAGCCCAGGCTCAAGCCGGCGATCAGCGGATTGCGCGACATCCGGGCCAGCGCCACCCCCAACGCCAGGACGAAGCCCAGCACGGCGGAGATCAGCAGCAACAGCAAGGTGGTGCCCAGCCCGTTCAGCAGCAGGCCGGCATAGTCGAGGATCCAGCTCGGGGTCATCAGGGATGCCTCCTCACACCGACGGCATCCAGCGACGGAAGCGTCGCTCGAGCCAGCCGGACAACAGGTTGGAGAGCAGCGTCAGCACGTAGTAGAAAGCCGCCGCCGTGAGATAGAACATCAGGTACTGGCGCGTGGACCCGGCCGCCTGCTTGGCGGTGAACAGCAGCTCGCTGGTCCCCACCACGCTGATCAGCGCACTGTCCTTGATCAGGTTGACCCAGAGGTTGGCCATCCCCGCCAGGGCGTTTGGCGCCATCACCGGCAAGGTCACCCGGCGGAACAGACTGAAACCGCTCATGCCGAAGGCGCGCGCGGCCTCGGTCTGGCCATGGGGAATGGCCTCGATCGCGCCGCGGAAGATTTCCGAGGCGTAGGCCCCCTGCACCAGCCCGAGCACCACGATGGCCACCAGGGTGCCGTTGAGCTTGACCTGGGTGTAGCCCAGCCAGCCGAGCACCTCGTTGATGCCCATGGAGCCGGCGTAGAACAGCAGGAGGATCAGCAACAACTCGGGCACGGCCCGGCACAGGGTGGTGTAGCCGCGCATCAGGCGGGCCAGCGGAGGCGGACCGTTGAGCTTGGCGACGGCGACGCAGAGCCCGATCAGGATACCGACCAGGAAGGCGCCAACGGAGATTTCCAGGGTGACCCACAAACCCTTGAGCAAGGCCGGTCCCCAGCCCTGGGGGCCGAAACCGACCAGATCGAAGTAAGACGACATCAGGACACCTCGACGCGAAGCGGAAACTCGCCGCCCCGGTGGCCCGGGGCGGCAACGGGGATCACTGTTTCGGCGCTACGCTGACGTCGAAGTACTTGGCGGAAATGGTCTTGTAGTCCTCGCTGGCCAGGAGCTTGCCGATGGCGTCGTCGAGGCGGGTCTTCAGTTCCTGGTCCTCCTTGCGAAGGCCGGCACCCATGCCGCGTCCGAACACCGGGTCGTAGGGAACCTGGCCCTTGACCACGAGACCGGCCGCCTGGGCATCGGCGGACTTGACGAAGTCGGCCACGCCCAGGCCATCGGCCAGCATCAGGTCGATGCGCCCGGCCGCGAGGTCGGCGTTCACCGAGTCCTGGGTGTCGTAGTAGCGGACGTCGGCGATGCCCTCGTAGAACTTCTTCACATAGTTGGAATTGTTGGTGGAGATCTGCACGCCGATCGCCTTGCCCTTCAGGGACTCCGGCGTGGCGCTCACGTCCAGGGCCTTGGGCGCGACGATGACGGTGGGGGAATCGTAGTAGGGACGGCTGAAGGAGATCTGCTTCTCGCGCTCCTCGGTGATGGACATGGAGTTGAAGATCACATCCACCTTCTTCGCCAGCAGCGCGGGGATGATGCCGTCCCAGGCCACCTCTTCGATCACGCACTCGGCCTGCATGTCGCTGCAAAGCTTGCGGATCAGGTCCGGCTCGAAACCGGTCCACTGGCCGTCCGGCTGCCTCACCGAGAAGGGCGGATAGGGCTCCGCCGCCAACGCGAACCTGATGGGATCGGCCTGTGCGCCCGCTATGCCAGCAACGAGCATTGCCGCACCCGCCATCCAACCTGCCAGTTGAGACTTCTTCATCGTGATCCCCTTGCCCTGCTTGGTTTTGTTGTGATTCGAGCTTATCGAGGCGTGCCGCCGGGGCGGCCGCGGTCATCGATTCTGGTGAGCGGTGACGAACTGCCGGCAGCGCTCGCTGCGCGGCCGCAGGAAGACGTCCTGCGGCGGGCCTTCTTCTTCGATCCGGCCCTGGTGGAGGAAGGCGACGTGGCTGGAAACGTCGCGGGCGAAGGCCATTTCGTGGGTCACCAGGATCATGGTGCGGCCCTCTTCGGCCAGGGAGCGGATCACCCGCAGCACTTCGCCGACCAGTTCCGGGTCCAGCGCCGAGGTGGGCTCGTCGAACAGCATCACCTTGGGCTCCACGGCCAAGGCACGGGCGATGGCCACGCGCTGTTGCTGGCCGCCGGAAAGGAAAGACGGGTACTCATGCCGCTTGGCCGCCAGCCCGACCCGTTCCAGCAGGGCCTCGGCCCGCTCAATGGCCTCGGCGCGGCTCTCGCGCAGGACCTGGATGGGCGCTTCGATCAGGTTCTCCAGCACCGTGCGGTGGGGCCAGAGGTTGAACCCCTGGAACACCATGCCCAGGCGCGAGCGGATGCGGGTCAGCTGCTTCTGGTCGGCCACCATCGGCTCGCCGATGCGGTTGGTGGAAAGCTGGATGCTTTCGCCGTCGACCCTGACCTCGCCCTGGTTGGGAATCTCCAGCATGTTGATGCAGCGCAGCAGGGTGCTCTTGCCCGAACCGCTGGCGCCGATCAGCGACACCACATCCCCTTCGCGGGCCGTGAGGGAAACGCCCTTGAGCACCTCGAACTGGCCGAAGCGCTTGTGGATGGAATCCACCTCCACCATCTTCGGCCGCTCGGCCCTGGCGGGTGCGGCTTCGACGGCGCGAGTCGAAACCACCTCAATGGCCGGCCGACCCTTCAGGGTGGCAGCGAAGCGGTGGATGCGCGCGCAGGCCTCGGCCAGCTGCGCCTCGCCCAGGGTGTAGGACAGGCGCACGAATCCCGCCGCTGCAGGACCGAAGGCCTCGGCATCGAGCACCGAAACGCCGGTTTCGCGGAACAGCCGCCAGGCGAAATCCAGCGAACCGAGGCCGCTGCCGCGCACATCCAGCAGGACGAACATGCCCGCTTCCGGCTTCAGCACCTTCAGCGGCGCGCAGTCTGCCAGGGCGCTCACCACCAGGTCGCGACGACGACGGTAGACCTCGCGCATCTGGGCGGTCACCTGGTCGTAGGAACGCACCGCCGCCAGCGCCGCTTCCTGCACGAAGCCCGGCAGGCCGTAGAGCATGTTCAACGCGAGGTTCTCGATATGCGCCACCAGCTCCGGGCAGGCGACCACCCAGCCCGTGCGCCAGCCGGTCATGGCGTGGGACTTGGACAGGCTGCCGATGCTCACCGTGCGCTCGTGCATCCCCGGCAAGGTGGTGAAATAGCGATGTGGCTGTTCGAAGGCCAGGCTTTCGTAGACTTCGTCCACCACCACCCAGAGGTCGTGCTGGCGCGCCAGTTCGGCGATGGCCTCGAGCTCCCCGCCGTTCAGCACGACGCCCGTGGGGTTGTTCGGGTTGGCGAAGAAGATCGCCCGGGTGCGCTTGGTGATGGCCGCGCGCAGGGCGCCGAGATCAGGACGGAAACCGCCCTCCGCCGGACACGGCACCCGCACCAGGGTCGCGCCCGAGGCCTTGAGGGTGGCTTCGTAGGTGACATACACCGGGTCGAAGACGATGACTTCATCGCCCGCTTCGAGCAGGCACATGGCGGCGGCATAGAGGCCGTTCTGCGCGCCGGCGACCAGGATGGTGCTGCCCGCCGACACGGCCTGGCCGGTCAGGCGCCCATGAAGGTCGGCGATGGCCTGGCGCAGCTCGGGACGACCGGCGACGTCACAGTAGTGGGTATCGCCGGCCTGCAATGCCTGGATGGCGGCCGCGGTGATGGATTCGGGGGTGGCGAAGTCCGGATCGCCGATGCTGAGGACAATGACATCCTCGCCGGCCCGTTGGGCCTCGATGGCTGCGTAATGGATATCCCAAGCGGCCGTGCCTGGCCCTGCCATCCTCTCCACAAGCGAAGCAAAACGCATGTTCGAACCCCATTGCAAATGGTGGATTCCGGACCGCTTGGCTGCATCGGCGAACCGGCGAGTGGCCCAACCATAGCCAAGAATGAACGAGTGTTCAATAGCGTTTTTCGCCCCGATTCTCCTGGTCCTCCCAATGCCCCGTGGCAGAGCGGGCGCCCCCGGAAAAGCGCCCGTTTTCCCTGCAATCGGGCATGCCGCAAGGTGCCGCTGGGTATATGCTGGCGGCCATGCTGATCGATACCCACAACCACCTGGACTTCCCCGATTTCGATGCTGACCGCGACGCCGTCCTGGCGCACTGTCGTGCCCTGGGCGTGGGGCGGCAGGTGCTGCTCGGGGTGTTCCAGGGCAACTGGCAACGAATCTGGGACCTGGCCAACACCGAGGACGGTTTCTGCACCGCCTTCGGCCTGCACCCGGTTTACCTGGCGCAACACCGCGACGAGCATCTGCTGGAACTGCGCCAGCTGCTGCAGCGCCATGCCGGACACCCCAAGCTCTGCGCGGTTGGCGAGATCGGCCTGGACTATTTCATTCCCGAACTGGATCGCGACCAGCAGCAGCGCCTGTTCGAGGCCCAACTGGCGCTGGCGGCGGAGTTCGAGCTGCCGGCCCTGCTGCACGTGCGGCGCAGCCACGCGGCGGTGATCGCCACCCTGAAACGCTTCCGCCTCAAGCGCGCCGGCATCGTCCACGCCTTCGCCGGCAGCGTCGAGGACGCCAAGGAGTATCGCAAGCTGGGCTTTTACCTCGGCCTCGGCGGCGCCCCCACCTGGCCGCAGGCCAACCGCCTGCGCAAGGTGGTGGCGCAGTTGCCGCTGGAATCCATCGTGCTGGAGACCGACTCGCCGGACATGGCGCCAGCCATGCATCCCTACGGGCGCAACAGCCCGGAGTTCCTGCCGGATATCTGTGCGGCCCTGGCGGAGATTCGCGGCGTTACGCCGGAGGAACTGGCCGCAGCCAGTACGCGCAATGCCTGTGAGGTGTTTGGGTGGGACATTCCCTTGTAGGGGCGAATTCATTCGCCAAGCAGACCGCAGGTCTGCCCACACCCCGTCGGGGCAACTGCGTTGCCCTTGGCGAATGAATTCGCCCCTACAAAAAAGCTACGTAGGATGGGTGGAGCGGAGCGATACCCATGCGGACAGAGCTGATGGGTATCGCAAGCTCGCGGAGCGCCGCCCGACCCATCCGGACTGCCCACACCCCGTCGGGGCAACTGCGTTGCCCTTGGCGAATGAATTCGCCCCCACAAAAAAGCTACGTAGGATGGGTGGAGCGGAGCGATACCCATGCGGACAGAGCTGATGGGTATCGCAAGCTCGCGGAACGCCGCCCGACCCATCCGGACTGCCCACACCCCGTCGGGGCAACTGCGTTGCCCTTGGCGAATGAATTCGCCCCTACAAGAACCGCGGCGGGATCAGACCCGGAACGCGCCGATCAACTGCTTGAGCTGCGCCACCTGCCCGGACAGCTCGCGGCTGGCCTGTTCGGTCTGGTTCGCGCCCTCGGCGGTGCGCTCGCCCGCGTGGTTGATCTCGACGATGTTCTGGTCGATGTCATGGGCCACGGCGGTCTGCTGCTCGGCCGCGGCGGCGATCTGCTGGTTCTGGTCGACGATCAGGCCCACCGCGCCAAGGATGTTCTCCAGCGCCGCCTGTACCTTGCCGGACTGGCTGACAGTGCCGTCGGCCATCTGGTGGCTGGTGCTCATCGCCTTCACCGCGGCACCGACGCCGCCCTGCAGCCTGACGATCGTCTGCTCGATTTCCTCGGTGGACTGCTGGGTACGCTTGGCCAGGGTGCGCACCTCGTCCGCCACCACGGCGAACCCCCTGCCCTGCTCGCCGGCACGGGCCGCTTCGATGGCCGCATTCAGCGCCAGCAGATTGGTCTGCTCGGCGATGCCCTTGATCACTTCCAGCACCCGGCTGATGGAAGCGCTGTCCGCCGCCAGTTGATTGATCACCACCACCGATTGGTCGATCTCGCTGGCCAGCCGCTCGATGCTGCCCAGCTGGGACTCCACCAGGGCTCGCCCGCTGACGGTTTCCTGGTTGACGCTCTGCGCACTGCCCACCGCGGCGGCGGCACTGCGCGCCACCTCCTGGGCGGTAGCGGACATCTGATTCATCGCCGTGGCCACCTGCTCGATCTGGCTGCGCTGGCCGGCCACCGCCTGGTTGCTTTCGCCGGAAACCCGCTCCACCCGGCCGGCCTGGCGCTCCACCTCGGCCACGGTATGGCCGACCAGTTCGATCAGGTCGTGGATCTTCGCCACGGTGCCGTTGAACACCTGGCCCAGTTCGCCCAGCTCGTCGCGGCTTTCGGCGCGGAAGCTGACGGTCATGTCGCCTGATGCGACCTGGTCCATCACCTTGCCCAGGCTCTTCAAGGTGGTGCGCGTGGAAACGTAGAAGCCGCTGTAGAGGTAGAGAATCGCCAGGAACACCACCAACAGGGCCACCACCAGCAGCACGGTCTGCATGCGCTTGCCGGCCAGGCGGTCTTCCAGCTCCGTCTTGAGGAAAGCCAGGGAGCCGTCATTGAGCTGGTAGGTCTTCTCCAGCGCTGCGCTCACCTGGTCGTAGAACTGCCGCCAGGGCGTGTCGAGGGTGTCGGCCATGATGACCTTCTCCTCGAAGAGCGCGGCGCTCTGCTTGATGGTCTCGCGGCTGGCGGCGGCCAGGCCGTCCAGCGCCTGGTGCGCGCGCGGGCTGCCATCGAGGGCGTCGGTGAGCTTCAGGCCGTACTCGGCATTGAGCTTGTCCAGATCCAGCAGCAGGTCGTCCAGCTTGGTGCTGGCCGCCGAATTGAGGAAGCCCTGGCCGAGGGAATAGGCACCAATGGCGCGGCCCTTGCCCAGGGCCATGGTGACTTGCGGGGTGGCGCTGGTGACCAGTTCGGTGACCTGGCGGACATCGGCCTGGTTGTCCTGGCTGAGGCCGGCTTGGGCGGCGACGAACCGGATGAAGACCTGGGCATTGCCCAGCAGCTTCTCGATCATCGCGCTCTTGCTCTGCAGCGAGTTCTCACCCTTGGCTGCCTGCAGGGCGGCGAGCAGTTCGTCGCGCTTGGCGTTGAAGGCCTCGACCTGCCCGGGTTCCGACACCACCGGCGCCAGCCCGCGGAGGGTGGCCAGCAGCTCCTGCTCCAGGCTGGCGATACGCTGTTCCAGGTCGCCGGACTGCCCCGACTGGCCGATCATCGAATTGATCAGCACCAGGTCGTTGAGGCTTTCGAGGTTACGCCGCAGCGTGAGGCTGGTACCCAGCAGGTCGAGGCTCTGCAGCTCGGCGCGGGTGCTGACGAATTGCCGGTAGGAGTCGCGCACCAGATAGAAGTTGGTGATCAACATCGGCAGGAAGAACAGAACGCTGATCAGGCTGAACTTCATACCGAAGCTGAGGCGATTCATCAGCGCGATGGCAGGATACAACAGGGTCTTCACAAGACGCCTCCTGTTCACATTTATTGTTATGAATGCGCACCGATCGCCGACAACGCGGCTCGACCATTGCGCCGCAGCATCCCCACGCTGCGACGCGGCCGCCCAACTCGGTCAGATACTTCCTTGAGCAAAGTCAGGTATTTCGGGCGCGAGCACCTGTGTACCCGATATCGGCAGGAGTTTCTGTAATTAAAGGTTAAGCAAGGCGGGCCCGACCGCCGGTGGCGCCCGGCATCGGCATGTAGGGTGGACCACGCTTCATCGGTCCACCGAACGAGGCTCCCGGAAACCACGGATGGTGGAAATCCGCTTCGTGGATTTCCACCCTACCCAGCTGGGTTGTGACGCCCGAGGCAGACGAGGTCCGTCAGAACAACAGGGCCCAGACCGCGAAACCGGCGTACCAGAGCACTGCGGAGCGCACCACCAGCTGCCAGAGGGCATCCAGGGTCGCGACCCCGGCATCGCCGCTGGCGGGCTCCGGCAACTCGGCGGCGGCGCGGCCAGCCAGTTGGATGTAGCGCGACGCCGGAATCTCCCAGCTCAGCAGCTCGTGCAGCAGCACCCGGCTGACGCCGACGAAATTGCCCACCAGCGAGAAGCTTGCCGCCAGCACCCGCACCGGCAACCAGTCGAAAGCGTGACGGATCACCTCCGCCCGCTCGCGCACCGCCGGCGCCTCGGCATGCTCGGTGGTCAGCGCCAGCAGGCGGTAGGCCAAGGCCGCCACCGGCCCCAGCAGCGCGTACCAGAAGATCACCGCGAAGAAGCCCTGATAGGCCTGCCAGAGCTGGTAGCCCTGCACCTGCTGCAGCAGATCGCCGCTCTCGTCGGCCTCCAGGCCGAGGTCACGCTCGGCCACATGGTAGGCACCCTGGGTATCGCCTCGCCGCCAGGCATCGCGGAACGGGCCGAGATCGGCCAGCACATCGCCACGGCCCAGGCTGTAGATGATCACCAGCAGGTGCACCGGCAGCGCCAGCCAGCCGTAAGCCAGCGGCTCCAGGGCCGTCAGCAGCAGCGCCAGCAGGACCAGGGGCAGCAACACCAACAGCGCCAGGACCGCCCAGGGGCGGCCAGCGAACCGGGGGTTGGCCTCGGCCTTGGCCAGTTCGCGCGCCCAGAATCCATCCTGCTGGATATGCCAGCGCCAGGCGGAGAATTTCTCGATCCAGAGCACCAGCAACAGCACCAGAAAATACATGGGTCCCTCCTCTTGATCAGGCTACGAGCGCCGCCCGCAGGCGCGCCCAGTCGAATGCCGGCCCGGGATCGGTCTTGCGTCCCGGGGCGATATCGCTATGACCGCAGATGCGCTCCGGCGTTATGGCCGGGTAGACGCAGCGCAGCTGCTCCACCAATGCGATCAGCGCAGCGTACTGGGGTTCCGTGAACGGCAGGTCATCGGTGCCCTCCAGTTCGATCCCCAGGGAAAAGTCGTTGCAGTTCTCCCGCCCCGCGAACAGCGAGACACCGGCGTGCCACGCGCGCTCGTTGCAGGAAACGAACTGGGTGACGGCGCCGTCGCGCTCGATGAGGAAATGCGCGGACACCTTGAGCTCGCGGATGCCCTCGAAATAAGGGTGCTCGGCGGGGTCCAGGCGGTTCTGGAAGAACTCCTGCACCTTGCCCGTGCCGAACTGGCCGGGCGGCAGGCTGATGTTGTGGATCACCAGCAGGGAGACCTCTCCCAGCGGGCGACAATTGAAGTTGGGCGAAGGGCGATGGCTGATGCCCTGGCACCAACCGGAAGCGGGGTCCAGCTGCATGTCGGCTCCTTGGTCTGCCGCCACTTTAGGCACAGTGAAGCCATTTTAGCGAGTGGCGATGTGCGGAGCGGTGGGCTGTACCAGACGCAGCCGGCGGGTTTGGCCGACACCGACTGTGGGGGCGATTTCAATCGCTGAGCGAACCGCAGGTTCGCCCTTCGACCTCATGGGGGGCAGCTGCGCCGCCCTTGGCGAATGAATTCGCTATGTCTGCGTTAAGTTGAGATGTGGCGCAGAGGCCCGTAGGGTGGGCTTCAGCCCACCATCGGAGGTCAGCGTGGGCTAAAGCCCACCCTACAAGGCTACAAAAGCCAGCCCGAGCGCAGTGGCGATCGTAGGATGCGGTGGAGCGGAGCGATACCCATCAGCCACGCGCGATGGGACAGGCCTCGCGAGGCTCAAGCCCCCTTCAGCCGCCGCAGGTTGCCGATCACCGACTCCAGGGCGCGGTCGAACAACAGGGCATCGTCCAGCAGGCGAATGGCCTTGCGGCGGAACTCCACGGCCAGCCCCATGCGGGTCTTCTCCAGCACCTTCATGCCGGTGCGGTTGACGAAGATGTACTTGCCGGTGGGCTTGATCAGCGCCGCCAGCTTGCAGCGCAGCTTGTGCTCGTCGTCCTCCTGGAACTCGACCCAGCTGCCCACCCGCAGGTTGTCGGCGAAGCCCAGGGCCTCGTGGTCGTCCGCCAGGCTGAGCTCGGGCTCCTGCGCCGGCGCCTCGACCGGTGCGGCGAGGACGATCTCCTCCACCACCGCCACCATCGCCGGCGCCATTTCCGCGGGCTCGTTGGCTGCCGGCAAGTCGAGCAGCGGCGGCGTCGACTCCGGGTCCTCGTCGGCGACCACGACCACCAGCTCCGGCTTGCGCAAGCGCTGGAAAGCCTGCACATGCAGCGATTCCAACTGGCTGAAGAACGCACTGGTGGAGAAAGGATCGAAGGCGGCGCTGGCCAGCCCGTCACGCAGGGACTTGAGCAAGCCCGGCACCTGCTCCAGCAGGCGCGCCCGCGCTTCCGGAGCCTCATGGGGCTCCACGCTCCAGATCAGGTCGTCCACGGTCTGCAGGGCGGACTGCCACTCGGCCGACTCCACACCGTGCTTGAGGCAGGTCAGCATCAGCACCTTGCTCCAGGCTTCCTGGAGCAGGCGCACCACCACTTCCGGCAGGGTACGGCCGAGCAGGCGCTGGTTGAGCGCTTCTTCCACCTGCTTGCGGGCGAGTTCGGCCCTGGCACGGCCTTCCTCGGCATCGCGGGTACGCTGTTCCAGCAGTTCGCTGCGGCGGCGCTCGTCGCCGGTATAGGCGAGGAATTCGTTCAGCAGTTCGGAGAAGATCGCCGGGTCATCGACGAAATCGTTCAACAGCCGTAGCACCACCTGCTCGATGCGGTGGTAGAGGCTGTCGCGCTTGGCATCGTCCTGCTCCACCCAGCCCAGGGCCGCCGAGGCGATCTCGTTGAGCAGGCGGCGCGCCGGGTGGCTGCCGCGGCTGAAGAAGGTCTTGTCCAGCAGGGCGACCTTGAGCATGGGGATCTGCATGCGCCCGATCAGCGCCTTGAGCGAGTCCGGCAGGGTGCGATCGTCAAGGATGAACTCGAAGAGCATGGACACCAGGTTGATGACATCGTCATCCACCTGCCCGACCACCCGCACGCGGCCACTGCGGGCACTGGCGCGGGTCAGCAGCTGGTCGAGGTTGAGGCGCAGGTCGTAGTCGTAATCGGACTGCTGCGGCAAGTGCTGCTGCAGGTGGGACAGCAGGCGCATCAGGTCGTTGCTGCTGACCGGAACCGCATCGGCGGGATACTCCCGGCGCGGCACAGCCGAGCCACGCACCTGGGAGAGCAGTTCCTGGAGCACGCCGAAGACTTCCTGCACGCCCTGTTCCGCGGTTTGCGCGCCTGCACTCGCCTCGCCCGGCTGGGCCGTGCGCGCCGTGGCGGCGGTACGCTCCTGCTGGCGGCGAACGGGCGCCGCCGAACGCAGGTCCGGCAGCACGCCGGCGGCGATCAGGCACTGGTTGGCTTCGGCGTAGATCTGGTCCAGCTCGGTGAGAACGTACTTCTCGAACAGCTTGAGGATGATCAGCTTGACCTTGATCTCCACGCCCAGGCTGCGGCAGGCGTCGAGGAAGGACTCGCACAGCTGGCGCGGGCCCAGGGGGTTGGTCCGGTCTTCGATCTTCTTGCTGACCAGGGTATTGAGGCGTGCCGTGAGGTGGCCAAGGGCGATGCCATCGCGATTCATCACCTTGGCGACCATGGCGTCCAGGGCCACGGTTTCCTCGAGCTCATCGTTCTGGACCAGCGAAAGGCTGTCGAAGGACACCGCGCCCAACTGCGGCGCCTTGCCGATCTCGTACTGTTGCAGGGACGAGAATGACTCGAACACCTTCTGCAAAAAGGTCCGCTCGATGCTCTTGCGCTTCAATCGCAAGTCGCGCATTGCCTCGAAAAAGGCGCTCTGCTCGGCATTGCTGGTGGCGCGGTCCGCCATCTCGAACAGGGTGTCGTCCGCATTGTCGAACAGCATCTGCAGCGCCTGCTTCAGCTGCAGCGCCACTTTGTCGCGCACCTGAATCAAGGCCACGGGCAACCTTCCTACCGGTGAGGTTGGCGATTGCTCGGCGGCCCCCTTGTTCAGCGGCACCACCTTCGCGTCGGTCTGCATCACAAGCCTCCCGCAGGCCGCGCCCTTGCGAAGGGCTTGTCGGGCTGCACGTCGATCATGGGGAGCCATCCATAACGTCAACTATCTGACGTCAAATTTAGAAAATTCCGATGTCATTATATGGATGATGCCGTGACAACCAAGCGGAGTTTTCCTACAGACATGACTCAATTCACAGTTGCGGGACACTGACCGACAAGCGAACGGCACGCAAGTCGCACTCCTGACCGTCCGGCAGAACGCGCAGGCTGCCAGTCATCGGCACTGCGCCGGTCGTCGGCAGCCTTTATAATCGCCGCCATCCTGCCTGCGGAGCCCACCATGCCCAACCTCCTCCTCGCCGACCTCAGCGCTGAAATCGAGGCCAACGTACGCGCCGCCCTCAAGGAAGACGTCGGCGGCGGCGACATCACCGCCCAACTCATCCCCGAAGACCGCCCGGCCCGCGCCAGCGTGATCACCCGCGAGGCGGCCATCATCAGCGGCACCGCCTGGGTGGACGAAGTGTTCCGCCAGCTCGACCCGCGCGTGAAGGTGCAATGGCAGGTACGCGACGGCGAGCGCGCCGCGGCGAACCAGGTGCTCTTCCACCTCGAAGGCCCGGCCCGCGCCCTGCTCACCGGGGAGCGCAGCGCCCTGAACTTCCTGCAGTGCCTGTCGGGCGTCGCCACCCGCGTCGGCCACTATGTGGAACTGGTGAAAGACACCCAGGTGAAACTGCTCGACACCCGCAAGACTCTGCCCGGCCTGCGCCTGGCGCAGAAGTACGCGGTCACCTGCGGCGGCGGCCACAACCACCGCATCGGCCTGTACGACGCCTTCCTCATCAAGGAAAACCACATTGTGGCCTCCGGCGGCATCGCCCAGGCCATCGACGCCGCCCACCGCATTGCCCCCGGCAAGCCGGTGGAAGTGGAAGTGGAAAGCCTCGACGAACTCCAGCAAGCCCTGGCGGCCGGCGCCGACATCATCATGCTCGACGAACTCAGCCTCGACGACATGCGCACCGCCGTCAGCCGCACCAAAGGCCGCGCCAAGCTGGAAGCCTCCGGCGGCGTCAACGAAACCACCCTGCGCACCATCGCCGACACCGGCGTCGACTACATCTCCATCGGCACCCTGACCAAGGACGTCAAGGCCATCGACCTGTCCATGCGCCTCAGCCTCTGAGCACAGCCCCCCCCCAGAGCTTGGCTGGCGGCCGAGGGGTGGAATCCTTGTAGGGGCGATTTCAATCGCCAAGCAGGCCGCAGGCCTGCCCTATGAGCCTTCCCGGGGCAACTCCGTTGCCCTTGGCGAATGAATTCGCCCCTACAACGCCGGTGGGGGGCGCCACGCGCACCAGCCGTAGAACCCCGCGCAGAGACTGATTCCGCAAGCCGACTATCGAGGATTGCTTAACGACCGAGAGCAGAACCCTTGTGGGGGCGATTTCAATCGCTGAGCAGGCCGCAGGCCTGCCCTACGAGCCTTCCCGTGGAAACTCCGTCGCCGTTGGCGATTAAACATCCACGCTCGTAGAAACTGGACTTGCTTTACCCCGGAGCAGACCACCAACTGCCGCATAGCCCCCTATCCGCTATGCCTCAAATGGCCCGGATCAAGCACCGAAGCCAGCCCGTAGGGTGCGCCATGCGCACCAGCGGTCGCCCCCCTTGCAGGGCTTGATTGCGTAATCCGGCTATCGGGAATTGCTACTCGACTGAGCACAGCGCTTGTAGGGGCGATTTCAATCGCCAAGCAGACCGCAGGGCTGCCCTACAGACCTTCCCAGGGCAACTTCGTCGCCCTTGGCGAGTAAACATCCACGCTCGTAGAACGTGGACTTGCGGTAGCCCCCTGGAAGGGGGCGAATCCTCCCCCGTGCACAAGGCCACCCCTTTCACCTGGTCTGGACCGTAGGGTGCGCTGTGCGCACCGATTCCGGGATCGGCTTCGGCACCCCGTCAAACCGCCGGTGCGCACGGCGCACCCTACCGGATCGGCTTCATCCTGCTAGCCCGGAAATCGAATCGTCACCGGCAGAGCCGATGACTCATGACCACGTCCTAAGGACGTGGTTTTCCGAGTTCAAATGAATTCGCCCCTGCAAAGCCGCCAGGGCGCACCCTCTCATTCCCCACGAAAGGTCGAAATAAGCCTTTCCTTGCTTCAACCCAAATCACCTAACCCGGGCGACCAGCTGCCTCGCTGTGATTTCGATCAGCCACCATACTTCGCCGTGAGCGAGCAGGGCCTACTCACTCGTCCTCCTCTTGCAGAAATTCCCCGTCAGCCAATGATCACCGGGGCGTATTGGCGTGCCTGCCGAGCAGCCAGGAATCCACGCGCAATCAAGAGTTCGAGGGAGTAGTCGCTTCGTCGGCGCCAGGCCACATGCGCAGGGCGTGGCATCGGCTTCTCGATCTGGATGTAGTGGAACAGCAGCGCTTGCGCTGTGGAAGCTGATTCCGCAGTTGCATGAACGACAAGAAGAAGTTCCGTGATCATCAACGCCGGTTCGATGCGGACAACAAACATCGGAGTGACTCGACGAATCTGATTTCGGCTGTCGCGTGCAGGGTGTCGGTGGATGGGCTTCCAACCGACGGACAGAGCGGCAATTGCGGGCAACCGCTGCCCCCATTGCGCTCATTGGGACACAACAAAGAAGCACTGTGCCTCCGTCCACATGCAAACCGAACTCGCGCTCGGGAATACAGCCATGCATACCATCCGAAACACCCTGGTGGTCGTGGATCCACAGCAGCCTGAGGCCCTGGTCCTGAACCGGGCCAGAATGATCGCCAGCGCCACCCAGTCGCACTTGCATCTCCTGGTTTGCGACAAGCACCCCAACCTTTCGCCGCACCTCGAAGACCTGGGAGAAACGCTGGAAAAGGAGGGTTTCAGCGTCAGCGCCGAGCAGGCCTGGCACCATAGCCCGCACCAGACCATCATCGCCGTGCAGCAGGCGCAGGGCTGCGGGCTGGTGATCAAGCAGCACCTGCCCGATAACCCCATCATGAAAGCCATCCTCACCCCGGAGGACTGGAAGTTGCTGCGCTATTGCCCCAGCCCGGTGCTGATCGTGAAAACCGTCAGGCCCTGGAGCGACGGCACCATTCTCGCCGCCGTCGACGTGGGCAACAGCGATATCGAACACCGCGTGCTGCACGCCGGCATCGTCAGCCACGGCCACGACATCGCCAAGCTGGCCGGCAGTACCCTGCACATGCTGAGCGCCCACCCCTATCCCATGTTCTCGGCGCCGGATCCCGTGTTCCAACGCAAGGAAAGCATCCAGGATTTCTACCGCGCGCAATGCAGGACACTGCAAAAGGAGTTCGGCATCGACGACGACCGCCTGCATATCGAAGAAGGCGCGGCCGATATCCTCATTCCGCAAATGGCCCACACACTCAATGCCGCGCTGACGGTGATCGGCAACGTGGCCCGCACCGGGCTGACCGGCGCCTTGATCGGCAACACCGCCGAGATGGTGCTCGACACGCTGGAGAGCGATGTCCTGGTACTCAAACCGGACGACATCATCACCCACTTGGAAGAACTGGCGGCCCCGGCACAAGGCGCCCAGGAGCAGGCCACGCTGACGTCCTGGCCTTACAACCACCATAACCATCGGCTTTAGGTTGTCCGGTCTGCGGCTCGTTGGTCGTGGCCGTGTGGCGCTGCTGAGCCTCTGATTCCCGCCTTGCCGAGCCGCGGGGCGTTGCCATGCGCCCCGGGTGAGGCTATGGTGCCGCCGTCCTGGCAAATTCCAGGACCGGGCGTCGCGGCCCGAAATGCAAAAGGCGCACAAGCGCCGACCATCCGATTGCTGGCGCTTTTTTGTGTCGGCAACGTCGTGTCATGGCGGCTGTGCGCGGGAGACCGAAAGGTCTGCCGGGTTCCTTTTGCCCCGGTCCGCGAACCCGTGCACAGCTGCCACCCCAATCGTTTCGCGGCGATTCGCGGCAGTTCCCAAGCAAAAGGAGCTTCGACTATGCACACCCGCACATCAGCAAGGAATGCACACCCCTGGGTAGCGACTATCGCCAAGGGTCAGAGAGTCGCAGGAGGTGGGCTATGAACAGCTTCGCCCGCATTGCCGACCACCAAGGCGACCGCATCATGACCGCCGGCTACGCCCTCGGCACCATAGCCGACTTGCTGGGCTGCGACGGCCTCGAACACCACCTGAGCGACCGGGACCTGAAAGGCCTGCACCACGCTATCAAGGCCATCTCGGAACTGATGAAGTGCTCGGCGATGGAGCTGTATAGCGTTGCCGACAAAATTGACAGGCAAGACTGAAAGGCGCATCGCCGAGGCACCAAGCCATGGCCCGCCCCACGAAAAACAAAAAGCCCCGCTGATGCGGGGCTTTCTGTCTGGATCATGGTGCCGGTAAGAGGAATCGAACCCCCGACCTTCTCATTACGAATGAGCTGCTCTACCGACTGAGCTACACCGGCGCGGCGCTCAAGATAAACGCTGCGGGCGCAGTTGAAAAGCGCCCAAATGTGAAAAACGTCGACTTGGGATTCAGCGCAAACGGATGGCCATTCACTGCGGCCAACAGGCAGGCATAGAAACGCGAAAGCCCCGCCGCGAGGGACAGGGCTTTCGAGACAATCTGGTGATGGGTTTCGCTTCGCTCACCCCATCCTACACGCTTAGTCTTTACAAACCTTAGCAGCCAAACAGGTGCCGGACTGAGTCCACGTTACTTGCGTTGCACCAGCCGCCAATGACGGAGTATTGATGTAGGTGTAGCCGCCCGCAGGAGCCCCAGCTGTGGCAGTAACAGCTGCAGTGGTTCCCGTAATAGCTAGAGCGGTAGTCGCTTCTTTAGAGTTCACAAGCGTAGTAATGCCGACTTCTGCGATGGTGTCACAGGCAGTTGCATCGCCTGCGTTTTCGGTCAGACACACGGAAATAGCAGTTTCAGCAGAGGCTGCAGCTGACACAATGTCTTGAAACTTAGATTTAGTCACATAGTCCTGATATGCCGGAATCGCGACAGCAGCCAAAATACCGATAATCGCAACCACAATCATCAATTCGATCAAGGTAAAGCCTTTTTGCACCTTCATGGAGTTCTCCTAAAGTAAAAATAAAGGTCTAGCGACCTGGTTTAAGCCTAAGCAGATAGCATGCCAAATCTATCAAGCACACTACTCATGCACCTCCAGCCTGACCAGACCACAGAGCTCCATCCAGAATCAGCAATTAGTGACATTTTTTGGCTCTATCTTGCTTCACGCAAGATAGAGCCCATCCACGCAAACGCAGGACAAATCAACCGCACGGTGGCTAATCCTCCGCATCTCCCCCTCTCCACAAAGCATAACGCCCCGCAGAGGCGGGGCGTTATGGGAAGAGGTATCAGCGGCGACGAGACAGTATCGCGGTGAACGGTGGCAGCCCCTTTGGGAACCCAACCCTACGGTCCGTCATACGATCATTTCCGAGCGACCCGGATTTAACTTATTGCTTACAAACCTTAGCAGCCAAACAGGTGCCGCTCTGAGTCCACACTACCTGGGTTGCACCAGCCGCCAAAGACGGAGTATTGATGTAGGTGTAGCCGCCCGCAGGAGCTCCAGCTGTGGCAGTAACAGCTGCAGTGGTTCCCGTAACAGCTAGAGCGGTAGTCGCTTCTTTAGAGTTCACAAGCGTAGTAATGCCGAGTTCTGCGATGGTGTCACAGGCAGTTGCATCGCCTGCGTTTTCAGTCAGACACACGGAAATAGCAGTCTCAACAGAGGCTGCAGCAGACACAATGTCTTGAAACTTAGACTTAGTCACATAGTCCTGATATGCCGGAATCGCGACAGCAGCCAAAATACCGATAATCGCAACCACGATCATCAATTCGATAAGGGTGAAACCTTTTTGAGCCTTCATTTTTTTCTCCATCTGCTGAGGGTCAAACAACCTGACAACGCCATCAGTGCACAGTACGTGCCACATGCAGCACCCGTCGAAAGGGCAGCCAAAAACGGCGTACCGGGGCCGTTCCTATAGCGAGCAGGAGTAACTGAAAGCACCATAAACCGCAAATACTGTCCTTTTTTGTCACCCTCGGCTCAGGCATTTGGCTGCCAAGATCATCTACGTTATAAGGCAGAGTCAAACTCACAGACCGACGCCTGCCATGACAGAGACTGCCCCCACCCTTTCAGGCCTCGCCAAACAGCTTGTCCTGACCAACCTGCTGGACGAGCGGAGCGCCCTTCAGGCCCACACCCAGGCGCAGCGCAACAAGATCCCGCTGATCACTTACCTGGTGCAGAACAAGCTGGTGAAAAGCCGCGATCTGGCGGAAATGGCAGCAGAGCAGTTCGGTGTCGCCTTTCTCGATCTTTCCGGCGTCGACAGCGAATCCCAGCCCAAGGATCTGGTCAGCGAAAAGCTGATTCGCCAACACCGCGCGCTGCCCCTCTGGCGACGTGGCAACAAGCTATTTGTAGGCATTTCCGACCCCACCAATCACCAGGCGGTCACCGATATCCAGTTCAGTACTGGGCTGAATACCGAGGCCATCCTGGTCGAGGATGACAAGCTAGGCGACGCCATCGAGAAGTTCTTCGACTCCGCCACCAGCGGCATGGAGGACCTTGGGGATGTCGACTTGGATGGCGTTGACGTCGAAGCGGTCGATGATGACAAGAAGGACAACCCTGGCGGCGTGGATGCCGATGACGCTCCGGTAGTGCGCTTCGTCAACAAGATGCTGCTGGATGCCATTCGCGGCGGCTCTTCAGACCTGCACTTTGAGCCGTATGAGCGCTCCTACCGGGTGCGTTTCCGTACCGACGGCATGCTGCATGAGGTGGCCAAGCCCCCAATCCAGTTGGCCAGCCGTATTGCCGCCCGCCTGAAGGTGATGGCTGCGCTGGATATTTCCGAACGGCGCAAGCCCCAGGATGGCCGGATCAAGATGAAGATCTCCAAGGCCAAGTCCATCGACTTTCGCGTCAATACCCTGCCCACCCTCTGGGGCGAGAAGATCGTGATGCGGATCCTCGATCCCACCAGCGCCCAGATGGGCATCGATGCCCTGGGCTACGAGGAAGAACAGAAGGAACTCTATCTCGCCGCCCTGAAGCAGCCCCAGGGCATGATCCTGGTGACCGGCCCCACTGGATCCGGCAAGACTGTATCCCTCTATACCGGCATCAATATCCTCAATACTGTGGATATCAATATCTCCACGGCAGAAGATCCGGTGGAGATCAACCTGGAAGGGGTGAACCAGGTTAACGTCAATCCCAGACAGGGCATGGATTTCGCCCAGGCCTTGCGCGCCTTCCTGCGCCAGGACCCGGATGTGATCATGGTGGGTGAGATCCGCGATCTGGAAACCGCCGAGATCGCCATCAAGGCGGCCCAGACCGGCCATATGGTGCTGTCCACCCTGCACACCAACAGCGCCGCGGAGACCCTGACCCGCATGCGCAATATGGGTGTGCCGGCTTTCAATATCGCCACCTCGGTGAACCTGATCATCGCCCAACGCCTGGCACGCAAATTGTGTATCCATTGCAAGAAGGAACTGGAGATCCCCCGGGAAACCCTGCTCAAGGAGGGTTTCCCGGAGTCCAGCATCGGCAGCTTCAAGCTCTATGGCCCAGTGGGCTGCGACAACTGCAACCAGGGCTACAAGGGCCGAGTTGGTATTTATGAAGTGGTTAAAGTCACGCCGGCTATGCAGCAGCTTATTATGGAGGAGGCCAACTCCATCCAGATCGCCCGGCAGGCGCGCCAGGATGGCTACAACGATTTGCGAACCTCGGGCTTGGTGAAGGCCATGACCGGCATTACCAGCCTCGAGGAAGTCAACCGCGTGACCAAGGATTAATCCATGGCGGCAAAAGCGCTGAAAAACAGTACCTTCGCCTGGGAAGGCACAGACAAGAAAGGATCCAAGGTCAGGGGCGAGATCTCGGGGCAGAACCCGGCCCTGGTCAAGGCCCAGTTGCGCAAGCAGGGCATCAACCCGACCAAGGTACGCAAGAAGTCGGCGCCCCTGTTGAGCGCAGGGCAGACGATCAAGCCACTGGATATCGCTCTCTTCACCCGCCAGATGGCCACCATGATGAAGGCCGGCGTTCCTTTGATGCAGTCCTTCGACATCATCGGCGAGGGTTTCGAGAAGCCCGCCATGCGCAAGCTGGTGGATGAGGTGAAGCAGGAGGTGTCCGCCGGCAACAGCCTAGCCAACTCCCTGCGCAAGAAGCCTGAATATTTCGACGAGCTCTACTGCAACCTGGTGGACTCGGGCGAGCAGGCTGGTGCCCTGGAAACCTTGCTGGATCGTATTGCCACCTACAAGGAGAAGACCGAGGCACTGAAGGCCAAAATCAAGAAGGCCATGAACTACCCCATTGCCGTAGTATTAGTTGCCATCATCGTTTCGGCCATTTTGCTGATCAAGGTAGTGCCTCAATTCCAGTCGGTGTTCGCCAGCTTCGGCGCCGAACTGCCAGCCTTTACCCTGATGGTGATCGGCATTTCCGAAGTACTTCAGAAGTGGTGGTTTATCGTCCTGCTTGGATTGTTCGCCTTTGGCTTTGCGGTGCAACAAACGCACCTGAAATCGCAGAAGTTTCGGGATTGGACCGATCGAGCCGTGCTCAAGCTGCCCATCGTCGGGAATATTCTCTACAAGGCCGCGGTTGCACGCTTCGCCCGAACCCTGGCAACTACGTTCGCCGCCGGCGTGCCGCTGGTGGACGCACTAGACTCGGTGGCAGGTGCCAGCGGCAACGTGGTGTTCAAGAATGCGGTAAACAAAGTCAAGCAGGATGTCTCTACCGGCATGCAGCTGAACTTCTCCATGCGTACCACCGGCGTTTTCCCCGCCATGGCCGTGCAGATGACCGCCATTGGCGAGGAGTCCGGGGCCCTGGACGATATGCTCGACAAGGTCGCCAGCTTTTACGAGGCGGAGGTGGACAACGCCGTCGACAGCCTCACCGCCCTGATGGAACCCATGATCATGGCCGTACTCGGGGTACTGGTCGGCGGCCTGATCATCGCCATGTACCTGCCCATCTTCCAACTCGGCAACGTCGTCGGATGAATTTGATCGACTTCCTGGCCAGCCACGCGCTGGCCTTTGTTTTGCTCGCCCTGCTGCTTGGCCTGTTGCTGGGCAGTTTCCTCAATGTAGTGATTTACCGCCTGCCGCAGATGATGTTCCGCGACTGGCAGGAGCAGGCGCGGGAGGCCCTGAGCCTGCCGGAAGAGCCCAAGGGGCCGGTGTTCAACCTGGTGCTGCCGAATTCCCGCTGCCCCCACTGCAGCCATGAAATCCGCGCCTGGGAAAATATCCCGGTGGTCAGCTACCTGGCCCTGGGCGGCAAGTGCTCGGCCTGCAAGGCTCCCATCAGCAAGCGCTACCCGCTGGTGGAACTGGCCTGCGGCCTGCTCTCGGCCTATGTGGCCTGGCATTTCGGCTTTGGCTGGCAGGCTGGCGCCTTCCTGCTGCTGACCTGGGGCCTGCTGGCGATGAGCATGATCGACGTCGACCACCAGCTGCTGCCCGATGCGCTGGTGCTGCCGCTGCTCTGGCTGGGCCTGATTCTCAATAGCCAGGATCTGTTCACCAGCCTCGATCACGCACTCTGGGGCGCGGTGGCCGGTTATATGAGCCTGTGGTCGGTGTACTGGCTGTTCAAGCTGGTGACCGGCAAGGAAGGCATGGGCCATGGCGACTTCAAGCTGCTGGCGATGCTCGGCGCCTGGGGCGGCTGGCAGGTGCTGCCGCTGACCATCCTGCTGTCGTCCCTGGTGGGCGCGGTGCTGGGGGTGATCATGCTGCGCCTGCGCAACAAGGACACCGCCACGCCCATCCCCTTCGGCCCCTACCTTGCGATTGCCGGCTGGATTGCGCTGCTCTGGGGTGATCAAATAACGGCGACCTATCTGCAGTTCGCCGGATTCAAATGAACAAACCCTGGATTCTTGGCCTTACGGGCGGCATCGGCAGCGGCAAGAGCGCCGTCGCCGCCCATTTCAGCGATCTTGGCGTGCACCTGGTGGATGCCGACCAAGCCGCGCGCTGGGTGGTGGAACCCGGCCGCCCGGCCCTGGCGAAGATCGCCGAGCACTTCGGCAGCGCGGTATTGCAGGCCGACGGCCAGTTGGACCGCGCCGCCCTGCGCCAGCGCATCTTCGATAACCCGGACGAGCGCCGCTGGCTGGAAAGCCTGCTGCACCCGCTGATCGGCCAGGAAATCAGCCAGTACCTGGCGAAGGCCGAATCCCCCTATGCCATCCTCGTCTCGCCGCTGCTGATCGAGTCCGGCCAGTACCGCTTCACCCAGCGCGTATTGCTGGTGGACGCCCCGGAAACCGTGCAGATCCAGCGCACCATGCAGCGGGACAAAGTACCCGAAGAGCAGGTCCAAGCCATATTGAAGGTACAGGCCAGCCGCGAAGAGCGACTGAAGCACGCCCACGACGTACTGCTCAACGACCGCGACCTGAACTGGCTGCGTGCCGAGGTAGAGCGCCTGCACAACTTCTACCTGACCCTGCGAGGAGGCCAGCCATGAGCCAACCCGTCACTGTGGAGTGCCCGACCTGCGGCGCTCCGGTGGAATGGGGCCCGCAAAGCCCCTCCCGCCCCTTCTGTTCCGAACGCTGCAAGCTGATCGACCTGGGCGCCTGGGCCGCCGAGGAGCATGCGATCCCCGGCAACGATCTGGAAGACGACCTGTTCTCCGGCGAACTGCCGCCGCGCGAGCATTGATTGCTGTTGTGGCCATTTACCGGGGAAAGAAGGAATTCGTAGGGTGCGCTGTGCGCACCGGGTGTTTACGAGTGGCTTCCTGGTGCGCACAGCACACCCTACATAAGGCGCTCCCAGCATCAGCGCTCAAGGGCGCATGAAGCTGTAATCGCACTCCGCGTCGAGGTTGTCGGCGAGAAAGGTCAGTTCCTGCGCCAGGTCTTCCGCTGAACGCAGCGCTGCGCTGCGTTCGACCACCGCGCTCAGCAAGGCACGCAATGCCAGCTCTTCGGTGAAGCCACCCGCCTTCGCGGCTTCCAGGTTCTGCTCAAGAGCGGTTCTCGCCCAATTGTGAATGCTCATTCCGTCTGCTCCATGGTTGCGGTGGATAGAAGATACGCACGGATTCCCGCCCAGGCGTAGGGTGGACCACGCTTCACCGGTCCACCTTTCGGGGTTCGGCCGGGCCCTGCTGGTGGATGTAGAAAGCGACATCCACCCTACACACGGATTCCCGCCCGGGCGTAGGGTGGACCACGCTTCACCGGTCCACCTTTCGGGGTTCGGCCGAGCCCTGCTGGTGGATGTAAAAAGCGACATCCACCCTACGCGCGGATTCCCGCCTGGGCGTAGGGTGGACCACGCTTCACCGGTCCACCTTTCGGGGTTCGGCCGAGCCCTGCTGGTGGATGTAAAAAGCGACATCCACCCTACACACTAGTGAGCGACGCCCCACGATAGTTGACCCAGGTCAGGTCCGGGGGCGGGATCGAGCGGATGAATCCCCGTCCATCAGCGGGAATCGTCGTCCTTCCAGGGCGCCTGGAGGTAACGGGTGCGGTTGAAGGTTTCCAGCCACTCGGGGCAGAACACCACCAGGGCGGTCACGGCGGTGCCGTTGATGAAGGCTTCGGGGAACATCACCAGCCAGAGGTAGCCGATGAAGTCCTCCAGCCAGGGCGGCATCGGGAAAACGCCGTCCACCCACAGCACCCCGAGCCCGATAAGAACGCAGAGCAAGGCGGCCAGGGCAGCGGGAAAGAAGCCGCAGCAGAAGATGTACACGAACAGGTTGCGCGGTTGGTAATGCTCCACCCACTTGGCGCACAACTCGGTGACCAGCACCGGCAACAGCACCAGCAGCGCGCCGTTGACGCCCAGGGCCGACAGGTCCTGCTTGCCCAGCGCCAGCAGGCCCAACTGTGCCGTCAGGCCGCCCAGCACGGCCAGGGGCCAGTCGAGCAACAGGGTGACCGCGGTCATGCCGATGAGGTGATAGGACAGGCCCGAAGCGAAGTCCCGGCGCATCAGCCAGAGCAGGAAGAGTGCCAGCACGGTGCCGAACAGCAGGTGCTGGCGACGGAAATCGCTGAACAGCTCGACCCAGGGCGCACGCCAGATGGCCCAGGCCAGCACGGGTAGATAGATAGCCCAGCCGAGAGTCAGTGATTCCGTGGAGAGGAGTTCAGCAGCGATCACGGCGCCAGGGACTCCAGCGCGGCACGCAGGGCCGCGGCGTCGGAGAATTCCCGCTGTTCCGCGAGCTTGCCGTGATCGAGCCGCAGCCAGAGCACTTGCGATGCCTGGCCGGGATAGCGGCTGGCGACGCGGGATTCACGGTCCAGCAGGACCCGGTAGTTGTAGTCGCGCATGGCGGGAACGGCGAAGAGCCTGGAGACCAGCGCCGGCATGCGGCTGATGTCGGCCAGGAACATGGCGCGACGCCCTTCGAGGTAGCCCTTGGGCTGGCCTTCGAGCGCCGCCTTGACCAACTTGGCGCCGTCCATGTCACGAGCCACCAGCAGCAGCTGCAACTGGTCGTCCAGGCTATAGGGCTGCTCGTACTGGTCCAGCAGGGTCCAGGGGGCGAGGCGCTCGCCGACTTCCAGCGCCTGGCTCACCGTCGCCAGCAGGCAAAGCATCAACCCAAGGCAGATCCGCATCGATTCAGTCTCCAGTGGTCGAGTAGACCCGAATGTCCTCACGCTCCGACCAGCCCCGCTGCATCTGCCAGAAGGCCAGCGCCTCGGGCGCATCCTCGAGCACGAATACATGGGACTTGCGGATACCCAGTTGGGCCAGGCGACGCAGCGCCTCCTGCAGCAATGCCTTGGCCCAGCCCTTGCCGCGGAACGGCGAGTCGACCACCAGGTGCTGCAGGTAGCCCCGGCGCCCGTCATGCCCGACCAGCAGGCTGCCCGCCACATGGCCGCGATCGTCCTCGAGCAGCAGGCAGAGGTCGGGATTGCGCTGCAAGTAGGCGCAGAAGGGTTCCAGTTCGTCCTCCGCACGCAGGCGGATGCCCGGCGTGCGGCGCCAGAGGTCTTGCAGGTGGATGTGATCGGCAGCGGTGATCGGGCGAATGCGCATGGTGGGCTCCCGGCAAGTTCTGGGAGTTTACACCGCGGTGGTCAGCGGCAACCTGCGCGCATTTGTCGCGACGGCACCGCCGCAGAGTCGCCGGGGGTACCCAGAGCCCGGGCCGCAGGGCTAAGCTGCGGAACATGAACGAGTCCGACTACCTGCGCCTGCTCACGCGGCAGGCCGAGCAAGCCAACGACTTCCTGTCGAACGCGCGCAAGTGGGAACGTGAGCGCTGGGTCTGCCAACGGCTCCTGCAAGCGCTCAACCTGTCCTATCGCCTCGAGGATTTCAGCACCGGCCAGGAGCCGCCGGACGTGCAATTCCGCGAAGCCAACTTCGAGGTCTTCTTTGTCCTCGACGAAGGCCGCCGCCTCAACGAGGAATGGCGCGCCGAGCTGGAGCGCCGCCGCAGCGCCTTCTCCCTCGCGCAACTGGTGCGCCGGGAAAGCCGCCCGAGACGCATACCCGCCGCCGAGCTTCAGGCCCGCCTGGCGCCGACGCTGCGCAAGAAGGCGCGCAACTATGGCGAACGCGGCCTCGAGCTGGGCGATCTCGACCTGCTGGCATTCGTCAACCTCAAGCGCGCGACCCCGGACTTCAACAGCCCTTTTCCACCACCGACCGAATACCTGCGCCAGGGGTGGCGCTCGCTGTCACTGGTGGGGCCGAACTTCGCCCGGGTCCTGTTCGCCCATCGAGACGCCCCGGACTTCCTGCGCAACAACCTCGGCCGCACCATTCTGTTCGACGTGGGGATCGGCCTGTAGCCACGCCCATGCAATTTTCCCCTGCCACGCGTTGAGCCCCCGTGAATTCGCCAGCTAGAATGCCCGTCATTCCAAAGTCGAGGCTCCCATGTCCAGCCGTCTGACGCCCGAAGACCAGCAGAAGGTCGACCAGTACCTGAACCTCCCGCAGCACCAGGTGGAACGCCAGCCGTTCCGCCCATGGCGCCTGCTGTGGATAACGCTGGCAGTGGTGATCGCCCTGGGCATCCTCAGCCGCCTCCTGAGCCGACTGGTGCTATGAGCTGCCTCCTGCGCTCGCCCTCGGCGAACAAGAATTCCTATAGCCTTGTGAGACCTTCCCATGTCCCATCGCATCGTGATCGTCGGCGGCGGCGCCGGCGGCCTGGAGCTCGCTACCCGTCTGGGTAGAACCCTCGGCAAGAAAGGCCTGGCCAAGATCGTCCTGGCCGACGCCAACCTCACCCATATCTGGAAGCCCCTGCTGCATGAAGTGGCCGCCGGTTCGCTCAACTCCACGGAGAACGAGCTGAACTACGTGGCCCAGGCCAAGTGGAACCACTTCGAGTTCCAGCTCGGCCGCATGAGCGGGCTGGACCGCAAACGCAAGGTCATCCAGCTCGCCGCCACCCATGACGAGGAAGGCCGCGAACTGGTGCCGGCGCGTGAGCTGGCCTACGACAGCCTGGTCCTGGCGGTCGGCAGCACCACCAACGACTTCGGCACCGAAGGCGCGGCGCAGCACTGCATCTTCCTCGACACCCGCGAGCAGGCCGAGCGCTTCCACCGCCAACTGCTCAGCCACTACCTGCGCGCCCATGCCCAGCAGAACGCCAGCGACCAGATCAGCGTCGCCATCGTCGGCGCCGGCGCCACCGGTGTCGAGCTGGCCGCCGAACTGCACCACGCGGCCCATGAACTGGCCGCCTATGGCCTGGACAGCATCCAGCCGGAGAACATGCGCATCACCCTGATCGAGGCCGGCCCGCGCGTGCTCCCGGCCCTGCCCGAACGCATCAGCGCCCCGGTGCACCGCACCCTGGAGCAGCTCGGCGTGAAGGTCATGACCGGTGCGGCGGTGAAGGAAGTGACCGTGGACGGCCTGCTCACCGCCCAGGGTGAGACCATTCCCGCGAGCCTCAAGGTCTGGGCCGCCGGCATTCGCGCCCCGGCCTTCCTCAAGGACCTCGACGGCCTGGAAAGCAACCGCATCAATCAATTGGTGGTGCGCCCGACCCTGCAGACCACCCGCGATGACGACATCTTCGCCTTCGGCGACTGCGCCGCCTGCCCCCTTGGCGACGGCAGCGAACGCAACGTCCCGCCGCGGGCCCAGGCCGCGCATCAACAGGCATCGCTGCTGGTCAAGTCGTTCAAACTGCGCCTGCAGGGTCAGCCCCTGCCGGACTACCAGTACCAGGATTACGGCTCGCTGATCTCGCTGTCGAGCTTCAGCGCGGTAGGCAATCTGATGGGCAACCTGATGGGCAGCGTGAAGCTGGAAGGCTGGCTGGCGCGGATGTTCTACATCTCGCTCTACCGCATGCACCAGATGGCGCTCTACGGCGGATTCCGTACCTTCCTGCTGATGCTCAGCGACCGGATTGGCCGCAGCACGGACCCGCGGCTGAAGCTTCACTGACTTATCGCCAAAGGATCGTCGGGCAGGCCTGCGGCCTGCTTGGCGAATGAATTCGCCCCTACAGGGTGGTGCCCAGTGGCAGTGCGGCGCCGGCGCAAGTCACCCCTCTACCTCCGGGAGAGGGGCCGGGGCGGGCCGCGTTCGGATGAGGGATATCGTGCCCTGCTCGAACTTCCAGGGGCAGCCCTTCGGCCTGCTTGGCGAATGAATTCGCCCCTACAGGGTGGTGCCCAGAGGCAGTGCGGCGCCGGCGCGAGTCACCCCTCTCCCTCCGGGAGAGGGGCCGGGGGGTGAGGGATATCGTGCCCTGCTCGAACTTCCAGGGGCAGACCTTCGGCCTGCTTGGCGAATGA